>JBATTD010000840.1:0-5382 GCA_049670345.1 Ignavibacteriaceae bacterium | reverse complement strand
GAAATTTGCATCGGAGAAATCACCAAGTAACAAATCTTTACGGGCATCCAATCCAGTTTTATCTTTAAATGTTTGCACAGTGTAATCATCAAAACTAGCCCATGTATCTTTCCACTCATCAAAATGTGTCATCCAATAAGGGATATCAACAAAAATGCCGTCTATTCCGGTTTTTGCAATATTGCGAATATGCCCCATATAAATATCCCGCCACTCCTGTGCGTAGGGTGTTATCCATACATCTTCATCTCCCTCGTCAATCCAAAATGCATCTCCTCCCCCAAACATTGCAGGTCGATTATTTATATTTCTTTGAACCCAGTCAGGATGATCTTTAAAAAACGAGTGTTCTTGTTGATCGGCATAAGCGGTAATACATTCTAGCCCAGCTACATATACAAATGAATGATTATTAATAGCATGTGCTTTTTTTGCAATTAGTTCAATAGCATCAAGTTTTTCTGTTGGATCAAGAAAACTTTCGTATCGCCCGGGAATATCATTATCCACTTCAATCCCAAACAAATAAGTTTCAATTGCATCATCTATCGTCTTGTCAATATTAGATTTATTTAATCCATGCCCCGCAATACGTACAAAATGAGTCCAATTTTGTTGACTGAAAATTGATGAAAAAGATATTATGATAAATGAAATAAATACTATGTAACTCATAAAAATGATCTTTCTTTAAAAAATATTTTAAAATACTAATTTTACTTCTAGAATAATTTTTCGGGATTCTCTGATTTTCTCTATTTAACTTTCTTTATTATTCTTGCATAACAACAACTTCAACGGGATTTCTAATAATTTTCATCCATTCAACAATCTCCTTGAATTTATCTTCTTTAGAAATTTTAAATACCAAATATGCATTCTCCTCCAGGTAAGAACTTCCCTTAGGAACAACTACTGGGTATTCATGTATTAATATTCGATTCCAATACTTGCCTCCTTCAGCACCATCACTAATTTTTGTATGGGGGAAATAAGTTGGGGAAGGTAATCCGCTTTGGTTTATGTTATCATATTTTATTCGAATACTGGCAAATGCAAATCCTTGATCTTCATTGTAAAAACACAACCAAGGAGAATTGTTTTCTATAGGGTTTTTATCAAGTTCAGCGTAACGTTCAGAGAAAGAAAAGTCAATTATTTGACCGGAGTTATTTTGATATGCGATATGTGTAAATAAGCTGTCCATCGTCATTTCATCATTTCTTAATAAAAAAAGAGTGATATCTTCTACAATATCTAATGATGAGTAAAATTTGAAATATGGTAACCCAGCATAAAATGAATAATTAGCTGTTAAAAGAATTTCGGGATGGTCAGGTGCTTTATCTTTTCTATGAGTATAAATTAAATACGGTCCTTCATTAAATTCATAAACTTTGGGCTTATCCCATCCTGCTATGGTGTTATAATATTCCAGCCCGAGTTTCTGAAAATTTGGAGCCCAGTGCATTCGATTTTCAGTTCTAAAAAGTAATTGATTGAACTCCATTTTTATTTGTAACTCACGTAATTGACCAGAGTCATGACTCTTAGCCTCATTTTGGTTGCTTTTAGTTAGATTTGCGCTGTAATAATTATTCTCAACAACAAGATCTAATCCCTCACCTACATAATTCAGATCGGTTTTTACTGATGTTTTCATATTCACTCTTTTTAACAAAAATATTTTTCTTTCGTTTGCACCAATAGAAACAGGAAAAACAATATGAAATGAAATAATATTTTCTTTTTTGAAAACTTTCTTACTAAATACTTGACAGGATATTACCTCACCATTTTGTATGTCTTCAGCAATAATATTTAACTCATTACTATTGTTATCAGCTAGTTCTAGTTGAAATTGAAATTCAATGTATTCAAGAGACCTCGCTAATCCATTTGGTTCCCGAATTACTACTTTTGCTAAAGTAAATTCATCTGCAATTAGGTTTTTTGAGTTAAACGTTAGACAAATAATTATCAGAAACTTTATCAGTATTCCATTTTGTAATTTCAATATCAACTCAAACTAGTTTTCTTTTTATCAATTAAATCGTCCTTGACTACTAACCATTGTATTCAGGTTTCCATAATTCAACCTGATTATTATCCATAGCTTTGATAGCCAGATCAACTGCAATAGCAACATTTCTACCGTTATCAATATTTGATTTTGGTGTTTTTTTATTTTTAATACAATCAACGAAATCCAGAAACATGGCTCTGGTAGTTTCAAAATCATCCTTAGTATTGTTTTCCACAACAATAGGAATCGGTTCGCTGCGAACCCATGCCTTTCTGGTTGCACTGGTGATAGCATCTTCCTCCTGCAATTCTTCATCAGATAATTCCATTTTAACTTTAGAGGGCTCTGAATAAAAGTGAGCTATTTGCCCTTCTTCTTTTTCAATTACGATTGTCCCCTCTGTTCCCATTATAACAATGGATACATTCTCATAAGCATTTGTTGTAATAGCCTGGAAGGATGCCTTTATGCCCCCGGGGTATTCAAAAATCGTATTTACATTATCATAAGTTTCACGACCGTCTTTCCAATAGTTTGTACCGCCTAGTCCTGTTATTCTAACTGGCAAAGCATCTAGCATCCAGTTAACAATATTAATATGATGGGAACACAATTCGGCCATCAATCCACCGGAATACTCACGATACATGCGCCAGTTAAGCAAACGTTCAAGTTTGGGATCATCCAGTTTAACCCGCCAGTCGGTGTTACGATTATAATTACAGCGAATGTGTGTAATCTGTCCGCATTCGCCTTCTTGAACCATTTGATGAATTTGATTGAAAAGCGGGCTGCTCTGCCACTGATAACCAACTTGAAATACTAAATTAGACTTCTTTACAATTTTAGAGAGTGCCAACGCATCCTCAGTGTTAAGTGTCATTGTCTTTTCACAGATTATATGTTTACCAGCAGCAATAGCATCTATAGCCATTTGGTAATGTAAATACTGTGGAGTAGCAATAAGCACCGCATCTATATCTTCTTGTTCGAGCAGTTTACGGTAATCAGTGTAACCTTTTGCTTCTTTTTCTGCCTCACTGAGCCCCTTTTGTAAATGTTTCGGTATAATATCACAGCATGCTACAACTTTAATACCTGGTGTTCCTTTTATGATGTAGCACTCCCATTCACCACGGTCTCCAGTTCCAATCACCCCTATTCGAATTGTATCATTTTCTGGAATTATACCTTTATTAAAATTTGCCATACTCATAGAGAATGGAATTGCGGCAGTAGCTGCAGTACCAAGTTTAATAAATTTACGTCTGTTAATCATATTCTGCATGTCTTTATTCTCCCTTAAAATATTTTTATGGATATTGAATATTCACTTGCAATGGTTGACGAATGCGCTCCGCCCAGTATCGAATATCCCGTAATTTATCATTATCGTTAATTCTAAATACTATATATGCGTTATCTTCACGATAGCAACTTCCTTTTGGGATTAAGGTCAGATTATCATGTATCAGCCTTCGGTTCCAGTATTTTACTCCCTTAAGCCACTCACCAATTTGAGTATGAGCCTGATAAGTTGGAGAAGCACCACCAGACATATCTGTATTATCATAATTAATGCGAATGCTACCGAAAGCAAAACCTTTATCGAGATTGTAAAAACATAGCCACGGGCAGTTATTTTCAATCGGATGTTTATTCAGTAGTTCGTATCTTTCGGAAAATTCAACATCGACTATTTCTCCATCCGGACGTTGAAATGCCATATGTGTAAACATACTGTCCATAGCCATTTCATCATTACGTAGCAGTTCCAGCCAGACATTGTCAATCATTTCCATACGAGAGTAGAACTTAAAATATGGTAAGCCAGCGTAGAACCGATATCTGGCAGTAAGCAGAATTTCTGGATGGTCTGGAGCAAGATCCTGTCTTAAGGTACTAATTTGATAAGGCCCGTCACTAAGCTCACTAATTTTTGGTAGCTGCCAATGTGCAATGGTGGTATAATATTCCAGTTCCGGTCTCTTGAAATTAGGAGCCCAGTGCAGCCGATCCTCCACATTCATTAGAAGTTGGTCAAATCCCATTTTTATCAGAAGTTCACGAATCTGTCCCGAATTATAACTATGGCCTTCAACTGCTTCGTTTTTTCTCAAATCTGCACGGTAAAACTTGTTTTCGACGACCAGCTCAGTACCTTGCCCGCTAAGTATTAAATCACTGGTAATAATACTTGCCGCCTTCTTAGTTTTGATTAGATACTCTTTTTTCTCATAAGCGTTGCAGGATACCGGGAAAATAATTCTTGCTAATGTTTTTTTATTTAAACTATCTGATTGAAGTGGTGAAACCTGACAGTCTATTTTTTGATGGGTAATTAACTCTTGAGCAAAAAACGATAAACTATCAGTATCCATAAAATCTGATGGAAGTTGACAGGTTAATTCAACATATTCCAGCTCACGGTCAATACCATAATTTTCCTTAAGATTTATTCGCAGTATAGTATTTTCCTGCGCTGACGAAATCCCAGCTATAATTACAAGGAAGACAAAAATTATATTTAATGGATTTATAAACACTGTCTAATTTTTCAAATATATTAAAGATTTTGTACGCATCTTCAAGCACTAGTTCACTTTATTTAATTTCAGCAGCTAAATCCTCTTCAATTAACTTAAACATTGTTTCAGCGTTTTCCACTGACTCTCCTGTCACTAATTTTGCATCAGTGATCCAAACCGGTGAAGAAAATCTCACTACAAACCTCACTTTTAGAAGCGGCTGCCAAAATTAAAGATAGTTCACTTACAACTAACGATAATTTTTGAGAACACTTTTTTTGCCATATTTATACCTCCCAGGTCAGGATTAATTTTTGTTGTAAAATAATGTTGATCGCTTCTACCAATTAATTCAGGCTTTGATGTTTCACCAATTTTCGAAATAATTTCCCCCTTAAATATCAAGGAGGGTTGTCCATTACCATGACTATCAATGCGCTTTTTTGATGAGACATAAGGGAAAGAATTATTATAATCCCCGGCAACATTCATTTCGATATAGTAGAACCATCTAACACCTTTTTCAACCTTTACAGACATATTAAAATCCTCAACTTTTGGTGTGGCACCTGTAATACCATCAAAAAAAGGTTCCGAGGGTCTTGGGAAATCATCTCGTCCTGTTTCTTTTCTGAAAATTCCAGTCCATACCGGTAGTGACACAGGACACTCAACCTTGCCATCAAACTCTCCAGTACCAGTTCGATACGTTACAAAGACTGTTTTAACTGTTAGGTGTTCTGAATCCTCAAGCCAAATTGCAAATTGAGAGGGTTCGCCATAATCACTTTGATCATAAATATCCCGTTCCTGATGGATATTGAAAAC
>JBATTD010000839.1:0-1694 GCA_049670345.1 Ignavibacteriaceae bacterium | reverse complement strand
TAATAGTGAATATAACCGTCATACAGGTTCCGCAGATGTGAGTGAGAGATGGCTTCGCGAATACTATCTATCTGCATTCAAGTCTGCAATAATGGAAGGTGGAGCATTTTCAGTAATGAGTGCATATAATGCTATTAATGGAATCCCGGCTAGTGCCAACGAGTGGTTACTTACTGATGTTTTAAGAGATGAATGGGGATTCAGGGGCTATGTTGTTTCCGATTGCGGGGCAGTGAGCGATATAGTACATGGTCATTTTTTCGAAACAGATCCTGATAAAGCTGTTGCACTTGCGATAAAAGCCGGTACGGATCTCGAATGCGAAACCTGTGAAATAGAACAATTCCTATATGATAAATATTTATTAAATGCATATAAAAAAGGGTACGTAACTGAAGAAGATATAGATAAAAATGTAACAAGATTATTCAGAGCCAGGTTTTTATTAGGTGAATTTGATCCACCTGAAAACGTTCCGTTTACAAAAATTCCAAGATCAAAACTTGATTGCCAGGAGCATCGCGATCTTGCATTGCAGGTAGCAAGAGAATCTATCGTGCTCTTAAAAAATGAAAACAACATCTTACCTTTAGATAAGAATACAATAAAGCGAATAGCTGTAATTGGACCAAATGCAGACATCGTTGAATTAGGTGGATACTCCGGCTCGCCATCAATTAGAATATCTCCGCTGGAGGGTTTACAAAATAAGCTGGAAGGAGAAGTTGAAGTTGTTTTCTCTAAAGGCTGTTCAATTATGGGTAAGGAAGAGATTGATTGGGATGATGAAAATGATGAACCAATCTTTAAGGTTTTAGATGAAACACAAAGCATAAATGATGCTGTTCAATTGGCAGCAAATTCAGATGCTGCAATTTTAGTAGTTGGTACAAACCTCTCAGTTGCTAATGAAGCCGCTGACAGATCAAATCTGGATTTGCCAGGGAACCAATTAGAACTTATTAAAAAGGTATACGATGCAAATCCGAATACTGTTGTTGTGCTAGTTAATGGTATGCCTCTTACAATAAACTGGGTTGATGAAAATATTCCTGCAATAATCGAAGCCTGGTATGCCGGACAAGCCCTAGGGGAAGCTATAGCCGATGTTCTATTTGGTGATTATAATCCGGCCGGAAGACTGCCCGTTACTTTTTATAAATCAGTTGATGAATTACCTCATTTGGGTGATTATGACATTACAAAGGGAAGGACCTATTGGTTTAATAAAAACGAGGTAATTTATCCGTTTGGGCATGGTCTGAGCTATACATCATTTGAATATTCTAATATCATCTACCCTGAGGAAATTAAAAATGGCACAGAGTTTAAAATTACGGTTGACGTATTAAATTCAGGTGAGGTTGCGGGAGATGAAGTAGTGCAACTATATGTAACGGATGTTGAGGCCTCTGTTATAGTTCCTATTCGAAAGTTGCAAAGATTTATACGCATTCATCTTAATCCAGGAGAAACAAAAAATGTTGAATTTATGCTTACCCCAAAAGAGCTGGCATTCGTAAATGATAAAATGAAATGGATGGTTGAACCGGGTGAATTTGTAATTTCAGTGGGTGGAAGACAACCGGTAAAGGGAGAAGATGTATCAAATCATAACAAGGATATAATTATTGGTAGTGTAAAAATCATAGGTGATTATTACATAATTCATTAATCCTAAAAGATAAATTAGC
>JBATTD010000838.1:0-17605 GCA_049670345.1 Ignavibacteriaceae bacterium | reverse complement strand
CCTCTATTGTGTTCATCTATTCTTCGATCCAAATTGTTTGTGATTCCAACATAAATATATTTTCTGGTTTCACTAGATATTACATATACAAAATGCAAAATTGCGTCTTCCAACCTACCAGAAGGCAGGCAGGTTGGTAGACGAAATTATGTATTATATATTATGTGTACGCGATATCTAGTAAAACTAGAAAATATATTTATGTAGGAATTACAAATAATTTGAGTCGGCGAATAGCTGATCATAACAGAGGTTATAATAAAACGACAAGAGCATATCGTCCATTCAAATTGATGTTGAGCGAAGAGTTTACAACAAGAACTGCGGCAAGAGAAAGAGAAAAGTACTTAAAAAGTGGTTTTGGAAAAGAGTTCTTAAAAAAAATGAATTAGTATTGATTTTGCCGGGGTGGCGGAATTGGTAGACGCACTGGACTTAAAATCCAGTGGGAATTTTTTCCCGTGCCGGTTCGAGTCCGGCCCTCGGTACTAATTAATGTAGAATGTGGAATTATAAGTTCTTAACCTGACTGCTGCAAGCAGATTCTGCATTATAAATTAATATTGGGCTCTTAGCTCAGTTGGTTAGAGTGTCTGCTTGACGTGCAGAAGGTCACAAGTTCGAATCTTGTAGGGCCCACAACAACATCGGAGATGTCTCCGATTTTTTTATATAGAAATTAATATTTATGAGCAAAATTAAAGTAACATTTCCAGACGGTAACATTAAGGAATTCGATAAAGGTGTTACCGGTTATGAAATTGCGGAAAGCATTTCACCCAGACTTGCTAAGGAAACTTTAGCAGTAAAGATGAATGGATCTACTATCGATTTGAAAAAACCGATAACAGATGATGCTGAAATTAAATTTCTAACGTTTAAAGATAAAGACGGTAAGGAAGTTTACTGGCATTCCACTTCGCATTTAATGGCCCATGCCATACAGGAAATTTATCCTGAAGCGAAGTTCGGTGTAGGACCAGCTATAGATGCAGGTTTCTATTATGACATTGATATTAATTCTACTCTTCATGATGATGATCTCAAAAAAATTGAAGATAAGATGATAGAATTAAGCAAACAGGATGCAATGTTTGAAAGAGTGGAACTATCAAAAAAGGAAGCAATAGATTTTTTTGAGAGAAAAGGAGATCAGTATAAAACAGAGCTCCTCTCGGAGATGGATGAAAACAATGAAGTGATTAGCATTTACAACGAAGGAAATTTCACTGATCTGTGTCGCGGTCCGCACCTTCCATCAACCGGAGAAATAAAATATTTAAAACTGTTAAACATCTCTGGTTCGTATTGGCGGGGCGATGAGCATAACAAGCAGCTGCAAAGGATTTACGGCATATCCTTCCCTAAAAAGAAGATGCTTGATGAACATCTCTTTATGCTTGAGGAAGCAAAGAAGCGGGATCACCGTAAATTGGGTAAACAGCTTGATCTTTTCAGCACACATGAAGAAGCTGGTGCCGGATTAATTTACTGGCATCCAAAGGGTGCCCGGGTCAGAAACGAGATAGAAGACTATTGGCGTAAAGCCCATCTCGATAACGGTTATGAACTGCTTTATTCACCACATATGGGCAAAAGCTGGTTGTGGGAGAAAAGCGGGCACTTGGATTTTTATAAAGACTACATGTTTGCCGAAATGGATATTGATGATCAGGCTTATTTCATCAAACCTATGAATTGCCCTTTTCATATAATGATTTATAAAACAAAATTACGTTCTTACCGCGATCTTCCATTACGTTGGGCAGAACTTGGAACTGTTTATCGTTATGAAAAAAGCGGTGTGCTCCATGGTTTGCTCCGGGTTCGTGGTTTTACACAGGATGATGCTCATATAATCTGTACGCACGATCAGGTTGAAGCTGAAATAATTGAAGTAATAAGATTTGCAATTATGATGTGGAAAGCCTTCGGTTTTGAAGATTTGAAGTTCTATTTATCAACAAAACCTGAAAAAGCAGTTGGGGAGCATGATCTCTGGACAACAGCAGAAGAATCATTAAAAAAAGCACTTGTGGCAGAAAATATTGAATACGAAATGGATGAAGGCGGTGGAGCTTTCTATGGACCAAAAATTGATATTAAAATTAATGATGCCTTAAAGCGTGAATGGCAGATGAGTACAATACAGTTCGATTTTAATCTGCCCGAGCGATTTGATATGACTTACATAGGAGAGGATGGGCAAGAACACAGACCGTTCATGGTCCACCGTGCATTGCTTGGTTCGATTGAAAGATTTTTTGGAGTTCTTATTGAACACTTTGCCGGATCCTTTCCGGTTTGGCTGGCTCCTGTTCAAGTTGCAGTAATTCCTGTATCACAAAACTTTTTTGATTATGCCGGCGAAGTTACTGATGAATTAAAAAAGAACGGCTTCAGAGTAGAGTTTGATAAACGAAACGAGAAAATTGGTTACAAGATACGAGATTGGGAAACACATAAAGTACCTTACATGTTAATACTAGGTGAGAAGGAAAAAAACGCACGTAATATTTCGGTTCGTAAACATACGGAGGGCGATAAAGGTGCTTTGGGTTTGAACGAATTTATTGATAATATTACAGCCGAAATTTTAAATAAATATTACAAAATAAATTAAAGAGGTGATTCATCGCAAAGAAAGAAAAGATTAGAGTAAATGATGAAATTTCTGCAGCGAAGCTTAGAGTTATTGATACCGATGGTAAACAATTAGGTGTATTTTCAAGATCTGATGCACTTAAATTGTCAGAAGAGAAAGAACAGGATCTTGTTGAAATTGCTCCGCAGGCAAAACCACCTGTTTGTAAAATAATTGATTATGGTAAGTTCAGGTATGAACAACAAAAAAGAGATAAATTACAACGAAAAAATCAATCTGTTTCAATTTTAAAGGAAATAAGATTTCACCCTAATACAGATGTACACGATTTTGAATTTAAAGCTAAACATGCAATAAACTTTTTGAATGAAGGAAATAAAGTTAAAGCAACGGTACGATTTAAAGGCAGAGAAATGGCTTATAAAGATCAGGGTTCTGACTTGTTAAACAGATTTACTGAAAGAATAGAAGAATATGCTAAAGTGGAAACTCCGATTAAAATGGAGGGAAGAAATATGAGTGTGATTCTTGTTTCACTGCCTAAAAAAATTAAAAAGACTAACTAAAAAGGAATAGAAAATGCCAAAGATGAAGAGCAACAGAGGTGCTGCTAAAACATTTAAAAAAACGGCGTCTGGTAAACTTAAGAGGAAAAAAGCTTTTAAGCTTCACATCTTAACTTCGAAGAGTACAAAGACGAAAAGAAAGCTTAGACACGCAACCCTGGTTGACAAGTCGCAAGAAAAACGTGTATCAATAATGGTTCAATAAGTAAAGAGGAAACTTGAAATGCCAAAGACATCAAATAATGTAGCTTCCAGGAAAAGAAGAAAAAAAATATTAAAACATGCTAAAGGTTACTGGGGCTCGCGAAGTAAGGTTCTTACCGTTGCAAAAGGTGCAGTAGAAAAAGGACTCTTACACGCTTACCGTGATCGCAAGCTTAAAAAAAGAACTTTCAGACAGTTATGGATTGTAAGAATTAATGCTGCAGCAAGAGTTAACGGAACAACATATTCAAGACTGATTCATTCGCTGGATGAAAAAGGTGTTGTAATAAACAGAAAGATTCTTGCTAATCTTGCTGTTGAAAATCCGGATGCGTTTGCTGAAGTAGTTAAGTTTGCTTCCAACTAATTTTATACCCCCCAAGATGTTACAATGATTCATCTTTCGGGGTATTGCTTTAAATAATCCCGATGCTCTTATGCTTACTGAAAAAATAGAACAAGTTAAAAAAGATTTTACCACAGAAATTTCTACCGTAAAAAATTCTTCTGAATTAGAAAAGATCAGAATAAAGTATCTCGGCAGAAACGGAATCATATCTGAATTGTTTGATAGACTTCAAGAAGTAGATAAAAAAGATAAACCGTTAGTTGGTAAAAATCTTAACCTACTAAGAAATGAAATTACTTCTCAGATAAATGAAGCTAAAATTATTTTCAATAAGGAAGAAAAAGGTGAAACGGAAGATTTAGATTTAACTTTATCGGGCAGGAAATACCAAATCGGCAGCCGGCACATTCTCACACAAACCCTTGATGAAATAAAATCGATATTTAAAAGTATGGGATTCTCAGTTCATGAAGGTCCGGAACTTGAATCTGATTACAATAATTTTGAAGCTTTAAATTTTCCCGAGGATCATCCTGCGCGTGATATGCAGGATACGTTTTTCATCAGTAAAGATTTCCTTTTACGCACGCACACTTCTCCCGTTCAAATAAGGTTGATGAACAAAATGCAGCCGCCTGTACGAGCAATAATGCCCGGAAGGGTTTACAGAAATGAAGCTGTTAGTGCAAGAAGCTATTGTATGTTTCACCAGGTTGAAGGCTTGTATGTTGATACTGATGTTACTTTTGCTGAGTTGAAAGGTACCCTTGTTTCGTTTGCTCATCAGTTTTACGGTGAAGATTTTGAATATAGATTTCGTCCAAGCTTCTTTCCATTTACTGAGCCGAGTGCAGAAATGGATATAACTTGTTTCATGTGCAAAGGCAGCGGATGTAAGATTTGTAAACATTCAGGATGGCTGGAAATACTTGGCTGTGGAATGGTTGACCCAAATGTTTTTAAGAGCATCCAGTACGATTCTGAAAAATATACCGGATATGCTTTTGGAATGGGTATTGAGCGAATTGCAATGTTAAAGTATGGAATTACTGATATAAGAATTTTCTTCGAGAATGATTTAAGATTTCTTAAACAATTTTAGTATTGAGTTTATAAATTGAAGATATCGTTAAACTGGTTGAAACAATATATCGATCTTGAAGGAATACCATCCAAAGAGATCGTTCAAAAATTAACTATGTCCGGTTTGGAAGTAGAAGATGTTAATGATCAAAATAAATTGTTTGAAAAATTTGTTGTTGGTTTTGTAGAAAATAAAGAAAAACATCCGAATGCAGACAGACTTTCGGTCTGCAAAGTTTCCGACGGCAGCGATTCCTTCCAGGTAATTTGCGGTGCATCAAATGTTGAAAGAGGACAAAAAGTAGTTTTTGCTCCTATTGGTACCTTAATTCCTAATGGCAATTTTGAAATAAAAAAGGCAAAGATAAGAGGAGTTGAATCGCTCGGAATGATTTGTGCAGAAGATGAACTTGGTTTAAGCGAAGATCATTCCGGAATAATGGTGCTTGATGCAGATTCAAAAGAGGGAACTCCAATTACAAAAGCGCTTGGGCTTAACGATGTAATTATGGAAATTGCAGTTACACCAAACAGACCTGATGCTTTATCTCACATAGGTGTTGCACGTGATTTAGCTGCGTTGTTTAATAAGAAATTGAAGATCCCCAAAGTGAGTTTTGATGAAAGTGACGTTGATATTAATACTCTTGCATCAATTGAAATTGAAGATGAGCTAAACTGCCCTCGTTATTCTTCAAGAGTCGTTACGGATGTTAAGATTGATGAATCTCCGGATTGGTTAAAACATAGATTAAAAAGTATTGGGCTGAGACCGATAAATAATATAGTTGATATTACAAATTTTGTAATGCACGAATGTGGGCAACCATTGCACGCTTTTGATCTGGATAGATTAAATGAGAGAAAAATTATTATAAAAAGCACCAGAGTTAAATCAAAGTTTACCACACTCGATTCAAAAGAAAGAGAATTAGCAAAGGGAACTCTTATGATTTGCGATGCTGAAAAAGATGTTGCAATCGCAGGAGTTATGGGCGGTGAGAATTCTGAGATTTATGACAATACAAAAAATGTACTTATCGAAAGTGCATATTTCAATCCATCATCCATTAGGAAAACCTCTAAACATTTGCAGTTAAGTACCGACGCTTCTTACAGATTTGAAAGAGGAACTGATCCAGGTAATACAATGTACGCCGCCGAAAGAACAGCAGAATTGCTTAAAGATATTGCAGGTGGAAAAATTGCTAAAGGTTCAATTGATGTTTATCCAAAATACATTGAAGAGATAGTGCTCGAACTAAGATTAACCAGGGTATTAAAAATATTAGGCTTTTATGTTAGTAAAAAAGACACAATTAGAATTTTGAAGGGTCTCGGATTCAAAATTGATGAAATTTTGGATGACAAATTAAAAGTAAAGGTTCCAACTTTTCGCCCCGATGTTGAAAGAGAAGTGGATTTAATAGAAGAGATAGCAAGAATTTTTGGATATGATAATATTCCCACGATTCCCAAGATAAGTATTCCATTGAGTGCAAAACAGGATGAAACATCTTTTACTGATAATCTTAAAGAATATGCTAATTCGCTTGGATTATTTGAAATGATTAACAATCCTTTGCAGCCGGAAAGTTTGGCGAAGCTGACAGGCAAAGCAATTAAAGTATCTAATCCTCAAAGTATGGATATGTCTTATTTAAGAACATCCCTGCTATCGGGCGCTTTGAGTGTTGTCTCGAGAAACTTAAACAAAGGGGAAAAGAACCTTGCTTTGTTTGAGATTGGAAATGTATTTAATCTTTACGAAGGTAAGAATACTGTAAATAGTTTCGATGATTATGTTGAAGAAGAGAAATTAATCTTTGTAATAACAGGCAAAAAAACTGAGCGTGAGTGGTATTCGGAGGAGAAAAATTATGATTTTTTTGATTTGAAGGGAATAGTAAATACATTTATAGAGAAGATTTTACTTGACAATGTTTTGAATGATTCATATTATGCAATAGACAATAGTATTTACGATTATTACTATACGAAAAACATCGGAGATCAGGTAATAGGTTTTGGTGGTAAAGTTAATTCAGCTGTTCTTAAACAATTTGATATCGATCAGGATGTATATTGCTTCGAAATAAATGTTGGTAAATTGAAGGGAATAACTGCACCGGCTAAAATTTATAACGAATTACTAAGATATCCTAAAGTTATCAGAGATTTTGCATTTATTTTTGATAAAACTATTAAGTTTGAAGAAGTTAAAATCCTGATTCAAAAAAAAGGTTCAAAACTTTTGAAAGATGTAAAAGTCTTTGATATATTTGAAAGTAGAGATTTAGGAGAAGGTAAAATTAGTATGGCTTTTCAATTAGAATATTTTGATGAAGAGCGAACCTTAACCGAAGAAGAAGTTGAGAAAGATTTCAGTAATTTAATCAAAGTAATTTCAAAAGAGTTTAATGCTAAATTACGCGCCTAAAATTTAATTAACATGGTTAAATACGAAAATTTAATAAGCGATCTGAGCACAGTTGAATCTCAGATTACAATACTGAAAAATCAGTATGCTGATGCAGTTAAACGTATTAAAGAGCTTGATATTGCACTCGAAAAAGCAAAACACGATAATACGGCTCTGTACCAAAAAATTGCTTCACTGGAAGAAGAAATAAATTATCTTAAAAGTAAATCTGAACAAGGCATTGGTTTAAATGCTATGGATTCAGAAGAACGTGAATCGTTAAAAGTTAGATTACAGGAATTGATTACAAGAATTAATTATCACCTGTCTCCAGAACAGCAGGTATAAGTTATTTTAGAAAAAACTGTTAGTTTGATGGTAAGGATCTGAATGCCGGACAAAAAGAAGCTAAAAATAAAAATCTTTGATAAAGAATACTCTTTATTAGTTGAGAATGAAGAAATAGCAAAAGAACTTGCTATTTATGTAAATAAAGTAATGGAAGAAACCAAAGAGGAACTTCCTGATCAGCAATCACAAACGATTGCTATAATTGCTTGTTTGAATATTGCCTATGATTTATTTATTGAAAAGAACAGGAATCGTGAATTTCTAATTCAAGCATCAGATAAAGTAAAAAAATTAAAGCTTCTATTAAACGTCCCCGAAATGTCCGACCCATCTTAAGCGTTTGCCGCGCTACTGCTCTTTTGAGATAAGAAAAACTAACAGAATCAAAATAGGGAGTATGACTTCGGCGTGTAAGACAGGCCTCATCTTCAACATGGTTGAAGACTTGCGAAAGCAACAGTGGAAGTAAGAAACGTTCGAGAGTATTCCCACTGTGTAATAATAGGGTTTTTCCTATTTACCAGTGGCAGTAGTTGCGGCTTAATTTTGATAATCCCATATTGGAGGAAAAATGGATCCGATAATGCAAATTGTGATAGTTGTTGGTTTAGTTGCTTTATTTTTCTACTTGGGTTGGTTGGTTAATTCGAAGATAGGTAAAAATAGTCTTGCTTCTGCAGATGAGAGAGCAAAACAGGTCATTACTGATGCTGAAAAGGAAGCTAAAAATATTAAGAGAGAAAAACTGCTTGAAGTAAAAGATGAATGGTATAAAAAGAAAATTGATTTTGATAACGAAGTAAATCAAAGAAAGCAGAAACATAGTAATCTTGAAAAACAACTATCTACCCGCGAAGAAAACACCGAAAAAAAATTGGAGCTTGTTCTTCAAAAGGAAAGAGTGAATAAAAAAGCCGAAAAAGAAAATCAGGAATTAGATATTATTCTTAAAAAGAAAGCTGAAGAAAGTAAGAAAGTTGAACTTGAATTGAATGAACGGCTTGAGAAAATATCCGGTTTAACTACCGAAGAAGCTAAAAATATTCTAATTCAGAATATGGTTGAACAGGCAAAAATTGATTCGGTGCAGGCAGTAAAGGGAATTTATGATAAGGCTAAACTTGATGCTAAAAAAGAAGCTCAAAAAATAATAGTTCAATCAATTCAAAGGACTGCCGCCGATCATTCAATTGAAACTACTGTTTCAGTTGTACAAATTCAGAATGATGAGATGAAGGGTAGAATAATTGGTAAAGAAGGAAGAAACATTAGAGCTTTTGAATCATGTACGGGAGTAGATGTAATAGTTGATGATACCCCCGAAGCAGTACTTCTCTCTTCTTTCGATCAATTCCGCAGAGAAGTTGCAAGAGTTTCTCTTGAACATCTAATAGCCGACGGTAGAATTCATCCTGCGAGAATTGAAGAAGTTGTAGAAAAAACCCGCCAGGAACTTGAAGAAGAAATGATTAGAGATGGTGAGAATACAGTGTTGCAGCTTGGTCTTCATAATATGCCCCAGGAACTAATTAAACATATTGGAAGGATGAGATACCGTTCAAGCTTTGGGCAAAACCTTTTACAGCACAGTATTGAAGTTGCTTATCTTACAGGAATAATGGCTACAGAACTTGGAATGGAAACCAACCTTGCAAAACGTGCTGGACTTCTTCATGATATTGGAAAGACTGTCGATAAAAGTATTGAAGGTCCACACGCTTTAATTGGATATGATTTAACAAAAAAATGTAAAGAAAATCCAATTGTTGTTAATGCTGTTGGTTCACATCATGAAGATATTGAGATGGAACATCCGATTGCAGCTTTAGTGCAAGCAGCAGATTCAATTAGCGGAGCTAGACCAGGTGCAAGAAGAGAGCCGCTTGAAAGCTATGTAAAAAGATTAGAAAACCTTGAACTGCTTGCTAAATCCTTTGATGGTGTTGCTAAAACATATGCTATCCAGGCAGGAAGGGAAATAAGAGTAGTTGTTGAGCATGAAAAGATTGACGACATCGTGGCTGAGCGCCTTGCGAGGGATATCGCTTCGAAAATAGAAGAGGATATGGAATATCCCGGGCAGATTAAAGTTACTGTTATTCGGGAAGTAAGAAAAATTAGCTATGCCAAATAGTTTAGGAAAATTTGCCCTTTTCTATAATATTTTTACTGGTGAAACAAGTCCCGATAAACCTGCCTACCCTGCCTACCGGCAGGCAGGCGGCAGGCAGGCAGACAGGGCAGGCGGGTCGGAACTGTTTCCATCTGACCTTAACTTAAAATTATTATCAGATGCATAAAATAATAGTAGCAATTACCGGAGGCATTGGTTCGGGGAAGAGCACTTTTGCAAATTACCTTGAGTCAAAAGGTTACGTCGTAATTAATGCTGATGATATTTCGAAAAATATTCTTTCATTCGATGAGAAAATAAAAAAGAAAATTAGTAAGGAGTTTGGCAGTAATGCTTATAAAGATGGAAAACTAAATAAGAAGTTTATTGCTTCCCAGGTCTTTTCTAATCCGGCTAATCTTCACAAATTGAATTCCATTCTCCACCCACAAGTACTTCAAAAAATCGATACATTAATTAAAATAAAATATAAAGACGAAAATATCGTTTTTATAGAAGCAGCTTTAATCTACGAAGCAGATATCGAAAAAATGTTTAATTACGTAATATTAGTTACCGCCGATTTAAATATAAGATTAAAAAGAAGTATTAAGAGTGGAAAGTTTACTGAAGATGATTTTATCAAAAGGGATAAAAACCAAATTCCCCAGCAAGAAAAAGAAAAAAGAGCCGATTTTATTTTCTCAAATAATGGAAGTAAAAATGATTTAATTAAAAAAGCAGACTTACTTTTATTAACTTTAAACTCAGGATAAACAATCTTATTTAATAATACTATTATTTTTATACGGGAGTAAAAGGTGTCGTTTCTTAATAACATTATTGTTTCAGTTGTAAGGGTGATGCCTAAATCCGTTGTTGGATTTTTTTCCCGCAAATACATTGCAGGAGAATCACTTGATTCAGCCGTTACTTTAGTTAAAGACTTAAATGCCAAAGGAATATACGCAACTTTAGACGTACTGGGTGAATCCGTTACAAATGAGGAAGAAGCGACAAGAGCTTTCGATAACGCAATGAAAGTTTTTGACGCAATCGTTGAGCATAATCTTAAAGCAAACATTTCCATAAAACCAACACAACTGGGTTTAAGCTTTGATGAACATTTTGCACGCGAACAAATACGAAAGTTAGTTGAACGTGCGAGCCAAATTGATAACTTTGTGAGAATTGATATGGAAGATTCTCAGTATACGGATGCGACAATAAATATTTATAAAAGCATATTTGAAAATTACAGCGATGTTGGAATTGTATTGCAGGCATACCTTAAAAGAAGCTACAACGATACTGTGATATTAAATAAGCTTGGAACGAATTACAGGATATGTAAGGGTATTTATGTTGAACCTGCTTCACTCGCTTATAAAGATAAGCATATGATACGTGATAATTTTCTGAAAATGTTGGAGTCCATGTTTAAAAACGGAAATTATGTTGGCATCGCAACTCACGATGAATACCTGATAGACAACGCGTACCGGATTATAAAAGAACTTAACATTCCAAATGATAAATTTGAATTTCAAATGTTGTTGGGTGTTAGAGAAGATTTAAGAAATAAAATAAACAACGATGGTTATAAAATTAGAATCTATGTTCCGTTCGGTGAAGATTGGTATGCATATTCTATAAGACGATTGAAGGAAAATCCGCAAATAGCTGGTTATATTGTTCAAAATATTTTTTCGTTTAAGAAATGAATGTTTTAGGCATTGAAACTTCTTGCGACGAAACTTCTGCAGCTATTCTTTCCAATAACAAGATATTAGCAAATTTAATTTCCTCTCAGGATTTTCATGCAGATTACGGCGGCGTAGTTCCTGAATTATCGAGTCGCGCACATATGCAAATTGTTAAACCGCTGGTTGATAAAGCTTTAAAAGAATCAAATCTTAAGTTAAGTGATATTGATCTAATCACTGCAACAGCCGGACCCGGTTTAATAGGTGCTTTGCTTGTTGGATTAACTTATGCAAAAGGATTAGCATTCTCTCTAAACAAGCCATTTATTGCTGTAAATCATATCGAAGGACATATTTTTTCCGGTTTTCTGATGGATAATAAACCTGAATTTCCTTTTTTAGCTTTAGTTGTTTCCGGCGGTCATACTCTTCTTCTCTATGTAAAAAGTTTTACCGAAATTCAGCAATTCGGAACAACCGTTGATGATGCTGCTGGAGAAGCCTTTGATAAAGTTTCTAAGATGCTTGCTTTTGGTTATCCTGGTGGTCCGAAAATCCAAAATGCATCAAAGATTGGAGATGAGGATAAAATTAAGTTTCCGGTTGCGGAATTGAAAAATCATTATAACTTTTCTTTTAGTGGATTAAAAACAGCTGTATTAAGATATATTCAAAAAAACTTTTCGGATGTGAATGATATTCCTGAAAAAGAAATAAATGATATTGCCGCATCATTTCAGAAAGCAGTTGTAAATGCTTTGATAAAAAACACTGAAAGAGCACTTGAAAATTATGATGTGAAATCTATATCTTTAGTTGGCGGTGTTGCTGCAAATGAAAAGCTTAGGAATGAAATAACGATGCTGTCAAAAAAATACGGTAAGAAGATAATCATTCCTTCTTTTGAGTATTGTGGTGATAATGCTGCGATGATTGCCTTCCGCGGAAAATCTTTATTTGAAAACGGAAGAGAGGATAGTTTAAATGCAAAACCATATCCTTCGTTGGGTGAAAATTATTTTCATACAAGTTAATTAATTAATTTTTTGTAATTTAATCTTATGAATGTCTTAGATTCTTTAACTGAATTAAATATTGAATCACTCTCTAATGAAGAAAAGAGAGAGTTGTTAAAACAGATTCGTGATGAAATTGATTCGATTGATGACTCATTGGCGGAGCTTCTAAATTACAGAGCAGCCAAATACGAGAATTTAAGCAAGTTGAAGCAGCAGCTCGATCTTAATAACTATTCTCCACAGCGGGAAAAGGAAATAATTGAACGAATCGCTAAACATAGTAAAAGCAATTTAAGCCCTAAAGATCTGGTGCGGATTTTTGAAAGAATTATTGATATCTCAAGAGCAATCCAGAAAAAATGCCGCAATAAGAATTAGCCAAATCTGTTTAATCATCTCACTATGAAACGAGCATGTGAAATTATTTACACACAAGAACATCATTATAATGCGAGTTCCATCTGGCCAAAACAAACAATTATAATCAGATGAATTTAAAACTCAAAGAATTACTTTCCACCTCTGAGAGCTACCTGCTGTTATCGTTTTTTATTGCAATTCTTTTTATTTCCAGTTACGTTTTTTTTACTCCTAATTATTATCCCTCGTCTTCACCAATCCAGTTTGATATTAAAAAAGGTGAACCATTTTCAAGTATAGTTGAACGGCTGTATCAGAAAAATATTATTCCGAGTAAATCCAATTTCTTTATAGCTGCATTTATTTATGGTGCTGAAAAAAAAGTTCGTGCTGCAAGATATTATATTCCTAACGGTTTAAGCTATTTAGATTTACTTGATCTTTTCATTGGCGGTAAATGCTATTTTGCACGAAGGGTTAGAATAAGTGACGGTCAAACAATAAAATGGTTAGCTTCGAGATTAAAATGGCAAGTGTTTGCAGATTCCACAAAATTTGTAAATTTAGCTGAAGATACAGTATTCATCCGTGATTTGGGATTAAATATAAATTCTCTGCAAGGGTATTTATTCCCGAAAGTTTATAAATTATATGAATACAGTTCCCCAAGAGAAGTATTAAAAATTTTCTATGAAGGATTCGAAGAATTTTTTGTTGATAGTGTAGAACGAAGGGCAGAAGAGCTTGGATTTACGATTCACGAAGTGCTAACTTTGGCATCGATAATTAAAGGGGAAACAAACAATGTTGAAGAGATGGCGCTAATTGCAGGTGTCTATCACAACAGGTTGAGGATTGGAATGAGACTTCAGGCGGATCCAACAATTCAATATATTTTACCAGGCAGCTGGAGAAGATTATTAAATGAAGATTTGGAAATTGAATCTCCCTATAATACTTATAGGTATGCAGGACTTCCACCGGGACCAATTAATAATCCGGGAAAGAATGCCATTCTTGCTGCATTGTATCCTGAGGAACATAAATATCTATATTTTGTTGCTAACGGAAAAGGCAGTCATAATTTCAGCAAAACACTTAATGAACATTCGCGTAAGGTAAAAGAATACAGACAATGGGTAAGATCTCAAAACAACTGATATTAATAATCTTAAGTTTATTATTTATTAATAGTTGTGCACATCAGCTTCCTCCAGGCGGTGGTGAAGTTGATATGATTCCGCCTGAGGTTGTGGAAATATATCCACCGGACGGCACGATTAACTATGATGATAATTATTTTGAAATTGAATTTTCGGAATATGTTGACAGGCGATCATTTAAAGATGCTCTTTTTATCTCACCAAATATTGAAGGCAGACTTAACTATGAATGGACAGGAACAAGTATTTCCGTAGAGTTTGTAGAAGGGTTAAAAGAAGACGTTACGTACACAATTACTGTTGGAACAGACCTTGTTGATAGAAATAATAAAAACAGGATGGCAAGTTCTTTTACATTTTCATTTTCAACCGGTAGTACAATTGATCGTAGAACGATAAGCGGACGTGTTTACAGCGATGATCAGGAAGGTGTGCTTCTCTACTCTTATAAATTAGACGAAGGTGTCGATACACTTTTAAAACGTAAACCTGATTATGTTTCACAAACGGGTAGTGACGGAAGTTTTAAGTTAAATGGTTTGGGTGAATCAAAGTACAGACTATTCGCTATAAAGGATGAATACCGCGACATGATTTACGATTTGGATCTTGATTTAATTGGCTTACCAAACCAGGATATTTCTTTACTAGGTTCGGATACTTCTTTTGCGGGAATGTATTTTACGTTATTTAAAGCTGATACTACTGCACCCAGATTACTTAAAGGAATTATGACTGATGAACGTCATATTCTTGCAACAGTTACAGAGAAGATCAATAACGATTTACTAACTTCCGAAAACTTTTATGTAATTGATTCAACAACTAATAAGCAGTCTGCAATTTCTTTTGTGTTTAGTAAACAAGGAAAATTTGATGAGATAGTTTTAGTACCGGAAATTAAATTAGAGCATGATAATAATGTTTTTCTAATTGCAAAAGTTTTAAAAGACTCTGTTGATAATAAATACAAAAATGATTTTGTTCAGCTGATCGTTTCTGATAGACCAGACACTATTCCAGTGAATGTAACTGCAAGCGAACCGAAAAACAACTTTACAATTGATTTTATAAATCCTAAAATTAAATTTTATTTTAATGATGGATTTAGGAAAGAAGATATAAAGCGAAACATAACATTTACAGATACTTTGAACAAAGGAGTTCATTTCAAAATCAGTTATGATGATGATGCAACTTTGGTAGTTTCGCCTATAAAAGAACTCATTACAGAAAAAGATTACATCATCAACCTGGATTTAAATGGTTTTGTTGATGCAGCAGGGAATAAGCAGGACTCAATTTATGAATTTAAATTTAACACAATCTCTGGTTTGGATTTTACAGGTGTTAACGGCAAAATATTAAATGTACATTTTCATAAAAACCCTGTTCTCGTTTTAGAAAATATTGATAATAAAAAATTAAAGTATCAAAAAAATGTGAGTGAAGAAGACTTTACTTTCGAGAGAGTTGAAGCAGGAAAATACATCCTTTGGTGTTTCTTTGATGAAGACAGTAATTTTCAATACTCTTACGGATGGCCTGATCCAATTGCATTTTCAGAAAGATTTTCAGTTTATTCCGATACTCTCAAACTAAAACCAAGATGGGTTATCACCGATGTTCTGTTTGAATTTAAGTGATGGGAGGTGTTGAACTATATATTATCTCACCATTCTTAAATGTTAAACAGTTAAGATTTTTTCCAATATCATAAACTAAATGCGTATACTCCTCTGTATCGAAGATTGAAAAATCTGCTCTCTTCCCAATCTCGATGCTGCCAATTTTATCATTCATTCTGAGTGCCGATGCTGCATTAATTGTTACTGCATTAATTGTTTCTTCAATAGTCATTCTCATATTTAATGCTGCCAGACTCATTATCAAACTTAAACTTGAAATATGAGAAGAGCCGGGATTGAAATCTGTAGCTAAAGCAATAATAGCATTACTCTCAATTAATTTACGTGCAGGTGCATATTGATATTTAAGAAAAAAGGAAACACCCGGTAAAAGAACAGAAACTGTATCTGCCTTGCCAAGTTTTATTATTCCGTCATCCTGTAACACTTCAAGATGATCAACACTCGCAGCCTTATGCTTTAGTGCAATATCTAACCCGCCAATTGAGTTAAACTGCTCTGTATGTAATTTTAAATTCAAACCGAGTTCTTCTGCACTGGTAAAAATCAAATCGATTTCATCTGCGTTAAAAGCAGTTGACTCACAAAATCCATCACAAAATTTTGCGAGTTTTTGCTCTGCAAGATGAGGCAGCATTTTATTAATTATTTCATCAATATATTCATCACGGGTTTCTTTATGTTCCGGTGGGAAAGTGTGTGCGCCTAAAAATGTTGGTATTATATCAATCGGATAAATTTCATTCAAGTAATTTATAACATGTAATAATTTTATCTCATTCTCGAAATCCAAACCGTAACCGCTTTTAATTTCTAAAGTTGTTATACCTTGTGAAATAAAATTTTCAATTCTCGGTTTTACTGTTTCTATTATATCTTCGAAAGATGATTGCCTGACAGACCTTACGGTAGAATTAATTCCGCCGCCTGATTCCGCCATTTTCTCATAATCAACTCCTGCAAGTTTTTGTCTGAATTCATCGGCTCTTGAACCTGTAAATACTAAGTGTGTATGACATTCCACAAGTCCGGGTAAAACAGTTTTTCCGGTAACATCTATTATTGTATCAAATTTATTTTTGTTTACTGAGGAATTAGGAATGATATCTGAAATTAGATTATCATTTATAACGATGGAATGATCATGTAATAAATCAATTTCAGAAAGATCAGTACCTCGTTTTACGTTTTTACCGTGTGTATCTAATGTTAAAAGTTGCGAAGGATTAAAAAGCAGTTTTTGCATGTAGTTATAATTTTAAATTAAGATCAGATGGAACTTATCCCGACCTGCTTGCCGCCTGCCTGCCGCCTGCCTGCCGGTAGGCAGGGTAGGCAGGGTAGGCAGGTTCATCGAGTCTCGCTTCATTCTTCAAAAATATTTACTGTTTCTTGTATAACCCTTGCTTCTGTGTAACCAAGCTGATTTAGTTTAAACTTAAGATTATTGGATTCTGTTATGTCCGTAAAATCACCAATTTTTACTTTATAGAAAGGAGGTTCGAAACTGATATAAACTTCTTTACGTTTAATTTTGGCAAGTATATCGGCTCTAACAGAATTTGCTTCGTCCATATGATCCGTAGCTACAACCAAAACTCTGTAACCATCAACAGTTTCGGCAATTTTATGGTTCTGTTCAAAATTTGACTCCACAGAATCACTCTCATACCCGTACCATGCATCAGAAAGCCCTTCGTTATTAAAGCTTGTTTCTATTTCAATTTTAGTTTTATACTGAGTAATATCAAAATCTTCATTCAAAGTTACCTTGTTTTTATCTTCATTTCCATTCGTTTTTTCAGTTTTTTCGTATCTCGAACTTGTTGATGAACTGCAGCCCAAATGAAAAAATATAATTGGGATAAATATTAGTGTAAATCTTAAATTATTCATTTTATTATACTTAGTTAAAAAATAAAATTGAATTTATGTAAACATAAATAATTTAAAGCCATTTAACGAAAAGTGTTTATTTTGGCTAATGCAGTTTATTTTGGGATAAACTGTTAATT
>JBATTD010000837.1:0-6668 GCA_049670345.1 Ignavibacteriaceae bacterium | reverse complement strand
GATAAGACCACTTTACGAACGGGCGGGAAGTATAAAAGAATTGCACAAAATAATTACGTTGAGCTGTTAAAGATTGATGTTGGAAAATTTAAGGGCGCCAAATGGAAAAATGAAAGAATTCCTTTGTTAGATAAAGTGATTGATACTATTCCGAAAAATAAAATTCTATTTATTGAAATTAAAAGTGATAAAAGAATAATAAAACCATTTCAAAATCTAATTGGCCAAAAAAACTTTAATTCTACCCAAATTAAATTTATCGGATTTAACTTCAATACAATGAAATTATTAAAAGACACATTTCCTGAAATTGGAGTTTATTGGATTGTTGAAGGGAAAAATTATAAATCGAAAGATAATCTTAAAGAAACAATAAGAATGTGTAAATCAGCCAAACTTGATGGCCTGGATCTACAAGTAAGAAAATACTTAAATAAAGAGGTAATTCATTCGGTGAAAAACTCCGGTTTAAGTATTTACACCTGGACAGTTGACGATTCGGAAAGAGCAAAACAGCTGCATATTGACGGCATTGATGGGATTACCACCAATAGAGCTGGCTGGTTAAAAAATAAATTAAAAGAGTGAAATATTATTTAATTTTGATTATGGATAAAATAATTATTGGCATTCACGGACTCGGTAACAAACCGCCAAAAGATCTTTTGCAAAAATGGTGGCAGCAGTCTATTGCGGAGGGACTAAAAAATATTGGTCGACCAGGACAGAAATTTAACTTCGATCTGGTTTATTGGGCTGACTCCTTGCATCCTGTTCCTCTTAATCCAGATGAAACGGACGAGGACAACGATTTGTATTTGAGTGAACGATACGTTCCCGCAGAGCAAGGAAACGTGAACAAACCAAACGGTATTCAAGAAAAATTTATCAATTTCTTTCAAAGACAGCGTAATAAAATTTTATTCAGCAAAAAAATGCATGTAAATTTTCCATCTTTTACAGATCTTATCATCAAACATTTTTTTAAAGACCTTGATATCTATCTTACGCAAAAATGTGTTGAGGAAAATAAATCCGACTGCCTTGCAAAAGATATTATTCGTGATAGCATTACCAATGCTTTAAAGCAACACAAAAGAAAAGATATATTGTTAATTGCTCATTCGATGGGATCAATAGTTACTTATGAAGCCTTAATTAAATCCGAAAAAGAAATAGAGATTGATTCCCTTATTACAATAGGTTCACCGATTGGTGTTCCTTATATATTTAATAAATTAAATAATGAATTGAGTGTTGCCGTGGAGGATAACATGAAATTAAGAACCCCGGAAAATATTTTGATAGGGTGGGAAAACCTGGCTGACATAGATGATAAAGTGGCTCAGAGTGCAGATCTGAGAAATCTGTTTTCACACAATTCACATAATGTTTCACCAGCAATGATATTAGTTGATAATGATTACCAGAGTGAAGGAATTGAAAATCCGCATAAATCGTATGGTTACTTAAGAACGCCCGAAATTGCATATATAATTGACGACTTTCTATATCGCGACAAGAATAAATTTATTCTTTGGTTAACAAGGAAGTTTGATAAAATCAAATACAAATTTACAAAGGCAGCATAACTTAGTTTTCACTATAATTCACAACGTTCTAATCCCGGTTAATTGGAGTGCAGGTTTGCAAAACAAAATAAAGTAGTTCTCAAAATGCACAAGTTATATAAAGCAAATAAATGCTAAACAGAGATGAAATAATCCAGAAATTTTCTGAGAAACCTGAACGATGGGATTTAATAATTATCGGCGGCGGTGCTACGGGAGTTGGTGCTGCAATCGATGCTTCGGCACGAGGCTATAATACTTTGCTTTTAGAACAAAGTGATTTTGGTAAAGGAACCTCGAGCAGAAGCACAAAATTAATTCATGGCGGGGTTCGTTATTTAAAACAAGGCAATATCTCGCTTGTTCTCGAAGCATTGAAAGAACGCGGACTGCTTTGCCGAAATGCTCCTCATCTTGTTCACAATGTTCCGTTTGTTGTTCCTACTTACGATTGGTGGGAAGGAACTTTTTACGGTGTTGGATTAAAACTATACGATATGCTGGCAGGCAAATATGGTTTTGGTAATTCAGAATTATTATCCGTAGATGAAACTATTAAGCGTATTCCAACTGTAGAAACGGAAGGGTTAAGAGGCGGTGTTGTTTACTACGATGGTCAGTTTGATGATTCCCGGCTGCTGATAAACATGGTTCAAACTGCTGATGATCTTGGTGCTGATATTATTAATTACATTAAGGTTACTTCGCTGCTAAAACAGAATGATATAATAATGGGAGTTTTAGCAAAAGATATTGAAACAGGAAATGAATTTGAACTGAAAGCCAAGGCGGTAATTAATGCAACCGGTGTTTTTTCTGATTCGGTTAGAAAAATGGATGAGAAAAATGTTAAACCTATTATTGCAGCAAGTCGCGGAACACATATTGTATTAGACAAATCATTCCTTCCCGGAGATAATGCAATTATGATTCCTCAAACTTCTGATGGAAGAATACTTTTTGCAATACCCTGGCATAACAGGGTTGTAGTGGGAACAACAGATATAGAAGTTGATACTCCAACACTTGAACCTGTTGCTACTGAAGATGAAGTTGATTTTCTCTTAACAACTGCATCAAAATACCTGGTGAAAGATCCGTCACGATCAGATATACTGAGTGTGTTTTCAGGTTTACGTCCGCTTGTTACAAAAGATGATGAAGAAAATACTGCAGCTATTTCAAGAGAACATACAGTTTCTATTTCCAGAAGTGGATTGATTACTATTGCAGGCGGCAAATGGACCACTTACAGAAAAATGGCTGAAGACACGATAGACCAGGCAATAGAAGTTGCACAGTTGAATTACAAACCACCAGTTACTGAAAATCTTCGTCTGCATGGTTCAACTACTAATGAATTAGATAGTGATGACTTTGCATTGTATGGTTCCGATGCAAGAAAAGTAAGAAACGTGTGCAATGATAGCTCTTTGAATAAAGTTCTTCATCCAAACTTTAATATAAAAGAAGGTGAAGTAGTTTGGAGCATAAGAAATGAAATGGCAAGAACAGTGGAAGATTTTTTAGCACGCCGTACTCGCTGTTTGTTTTTAGATGCACGGGCATCCATTGAAATGGCACCCAGGGTTGCAAAATTGATGGCTAAAGAATTAAAAAAGAATCGCAAATGGGTGAACGGACAAATTGATTCATATAACCTAATTGCGAAAGACTATTTGGTTAGTTAGATAGAAGAAATTGTTTTATTGTTAAATTGTTGAAGGAAAACTATCTCGAGAGCAGTTTTGAAATTCAACCAAATACATCCGCTAAAATATCCGCAGCTTTTTCAACATCGCTATCATCCACATCCAAATAAGTAATAGCTCTTAAAGTATCAACTGTTCCCTGCAAAAACAGCAATCCGTTTTCTTTACATTTTGTTATTGCTTCACTTACAGTCATCGTTAATGGTTTGAAGAGTAAAATATTTGTATGAACCGCATTCATATCTATTTCTAAATTTTTAATATCGTTAATTCTTTCCGCAAGAAATTTTGCACGGCGATGATCGTCTTTTAATCTCTCAATATTATTTTGCAGTGCGTACAAGCCGGCAGCAGCAAGAATTCCAACCTGTCTCATTCCCCCGCCCCATGATTTTCGAACACGATAAGCTTCTTTAATAAATTCCTTTGACCCGGCTATTACAGATCCAACCGGCGCACCCAGCCCTTTGGAAAGACAACAGCTAATAGAACCGAAATGCGATGCATATTCTTTTACACTTATTCCTGTCTCAACCGAAGCATTCCATACTCTTGCACCATCAAGATGATAATAAAGATCATGTTTTTTTGCGAGATTTTTTAATTCAATTATAGCTTCCATCGGCCAGATTGTACCACCGGCTCTGTTATGTGTATTTTCAACTTCAATTACTTTTGTTCGCGGCATATAATATGCGTCCTTTGGTCTGATGAGCGGTTCAACTTGTTCGGGTGTCATTACGCCCAAACTTCCTTTTACAGTCATCAATTGAATTCCACTTAACATTGCCGGTGAACCGGATTCATAATTAAAAATGTGCGCATCAACTTCGCAAATAACTTCATCGCCAGGATTAGTCAACACATTTAAGCAAATCTGATTCCCAATCATTCCACTCGGAACATATAACGTAGCTTCTTTGCCAAGTAATTCTGCTGCATAATCTTCCAGTCTGTTAACAGTCGGGTCTTCTTTAAAAACATCATCACCTACTTCGGCTTCATAAATTGCTTTCCGCATTTCGGGAGATGGTTTTGTTAGAGTGTCGCTTCTTAAATCTATTAATTTTTTCATACCTAAAGTTTAAATTTATTTTTAATGAATAAAAGAATATTTAATCCAACTATCCACAAAGATAATACAGAAATGATTGTAATTATTATTGTTGGATGTTCTGAATAAAAAGATTTCTCATTTTGCAATGACACATCGCCAACAAGAACAGTTTTTGTAAACATTTCTGTTTCAGCTTCGGTAACTCCTAAAGGATTTATAATGCAGCTAATCCCGCCGTTTGCACAACGTACTATTGCTCTCCTGTTTTCTACCGCGCGAAGAACTGCAAACTCTTTATGCTGATAAGGTCCGCTTGAATTGCCGTACCAGCTATCGTTTGTTACAACCGCAATTAATTCAGCTCCGCGCTGAACAAAGTTTGGTGCAAAGAGAGGAAATATTGATTCGTAACACACCTGCCCATTGATGTTGATAAGTTCATCTTCTCCAGAAACTTTAACAGATGTAGTAAATACAACAGTATCTTTTCCAACATTCCAACCGCCTAATCCCACCCCCCATTTAAATACATCCGCTAAAAATGAAAATTGATCTGCAAAAGGAACATGCTCTCCCAATGGAACAAGATGCATTTTACCATACTGCTGATATTCTCTTGTTCCCGGTTTTAATAATATAACTGAGTTATAAGTCGTGTAATGATAATTACCGTTTACACTGAATTTAGCGTCCGTAGGTGCTTTAGTGCTATCAGGATAAAATTTTATATGGGGCATCCCTGTTAGAAGGGAAACATTATTCTCTTCTAAAAATTTATAGATGCTGTCCAATGCTGCCCGGTGCGCACCATTCATAAGATAAACCGGTAGCGCTGTTTCGGGCCATAGAATTATCTGTGCTCCACCATCAACAGCTTGCTGAGAAAGCTGCAAATAATTTTCAACCATATTTTGTACACTTCCAAGTTCCCATTTTTTCCAGGGATTTATATTTGGTTGGACAAGACCAACTTTAACTTTTTTATCAGAAGGATTGAATGTGGATATTTTGATCATTCCATAAACAATAAAAACCAGTAAGATTGAAGCAGCAATAACAAAGTATTTTACTGAATTTTTTCTTTCTTCTTTATAATGAGAGTATGCTTTGTAAAGAATTAAGTTGATGTACAACACAACCAGCGATAAGCCGAATGCACCGATAATATCAGCAGCTTGAATGAAAGAAGTAAATTTTGCAAGTCCATGCCCGAGTATAAGCCATGGAAATTTCAGATCAGTGAGAGTTAAAAGATATTCGGCGGTAACCCAAAAAACAGGAAACAACCAGAAACTAAATTTAGTTTTAAATATTTTTGACGAAAGATAGTACAGAGTTGATGGAATGATCATTACAGCAGGTAAAGCGAGAAGCATTGCCCCGCCGCCCATCATTAAAAAGGGATCGGCTTCTGCCTGCCAGCTACCAACCCAGTAAACGGTAACCACACAAAAAACAAATGACATCAAATATGTTGCTCTATTGATCTCAGCAAGGGTTTGCCGATTTTTCAAAACAATTAAATAAGGAATAAATCCAACAAACAATAACAGAGTAAAGGGAAAAGGAAAGGGCGGAAATGAAATTCCCAATAGAACCCCGCTCAATATCAGCAGAAATTTTTCTTCCTTTAACTTTTTTTTCTCATCCGGTGTTTTGTGAGATATAAATTTACTGAGTAAGCTCACTCTTTATTTTTCTTTCTGCTCATATAGAATTTTATAACAAAAATTATAACCACAATAACGGTTATTGATATTGCAATGCTACTGTAGTTAGATAGATATTTATCAACAACAGATCTGTTATTACCAAAAACATATCCAAGGTAAATTATTATTGCATTCCAAACTAAAGCACTTGTGGTGGCAAGTATTAAGGTCTTTTTAACATTTAAACTACTCATTCCCGAAAAAAAGGAAATAACAGATCTTGTTCCCGGCATAAATCTGTTAGCAACTATAACATAGTAACCATACTTCTTAAACCATAACTCAACCTTTTCAATTGCATCAACAGGTATGTATTTATACTTACCCGAGTGTACTACTTTTCTATCAACTGTTGAACCGAAGTAAAATAAAATCATAAACCCAATAACACTCCCAATTGTTGTTAGCAGTACAGCCGGCACAAAATTTATCACGCCCGTTGAAACAAGGGACCCCCCAATTACCACTACCAGATCGCTTGGTGATGGTGGGAATACATTTTCTACAAATGCAAATAAGAAAAGTGTAACGTAAATCCAGAATGGAGTGAAACTTGAAATGCTATTGAGTATATCTTCAAACATTTTATTCTGATTTAAGGACTAACACTGTTGAG
>JBATTD010000836.1:0-1814 GCA_049670345.1 Ignavibacteriaceae bacterium | reverse complement strand
CTGCCAGCAAGCTTTTCTAAATTAGTTTGAGCCCCGACACGGTTTACCTGAAAGAATTTTGTTTCAAGAAATGTAAAATCTATTCCACCACCAAGTTCATCTTTGTTACTATAAACAACGTTCATATCAAAACTAAGATTAACATCATTAACGGAATTTTTTTGCGGTTTAAGCGAACTTTCATTCGGAATTACTTCACCATCAAAATTACTGACTGAAATTCTCAACTTTGATATTAAGGGCACATCGTAAATTTGCAACCATTCAAAGCCAAGTAGTTTGTTCTCCCAATTAAATTCTTCTCTTAATGGATCGTTGTAATCGACATCATCTTTACTCGTAAAACCAAACAAACTAAATTTTGCATTAGAAAATAGTTCTTTACTGGAATAATTTAATTTGAAAGATAGATCATAAAAATCAATGGGAACAGATTCGTCACGAAGGAACTTGTTTAAAATATCGGTGGAGTAACTTTTTCTCGCTGATAATAAGAAAGAGCCATTTGGAATAGGACCTTCAAGAAGCCCTTTTGCAGTAAGTGAGCTAACGCTTGCAGTTAATCCAAATCGTTTTTTGTTGCCGTCTTTAGAAACTATGTTCATTACGGAAGACAACCTTCCACCATATTCAGAACCGAAGGCCCCTTTAAAAAATTCTGCTGAATTGATCATTTCCGGATCAACAGCGCTGAACAAACCTAATGAATGATATGGAGTGTAAATTGTTACACCGTTAATCTGGACTAAGTTTTGGTCACTATCGCCGCCTCGAACATAATATTTTGCGGAGATATCTCCCGTTGAACTTACACCTGGTATAAATTGAATGTATTTAAATATATCTGATTCAACACCAATAGGTAAAACGTCTAACTGTTTTATGGGGATTCGTTCAATACTGATATTTGTAGCATTTTTCTCAACTGTTCTTTCACCAATTTTTTCAATTGTTTGCAGTTCAATGCTTAACGGAATAAGTGCAATTTCAAGTTCAGCCATCTCTGAGCTTTTAATAAAAACTGAAATGAATTTTGTTTTGTAACCAACGTAAGAGACAGTTACTTCATAAGTTTTATTTGCAGGAATTTTGTTGATGAGAAACATTCCGTATTCATCGGTAGACGAACCTAAGTTTAATTCTTCTATTATAACATTTCCGAATGCTAAGGCTTCCCCGCTTGTAGAATCAGTTACAAATCCTCGTATTGTGCCATACTGCTGAGCAATTGAAAAACTACCTGGATATGTAACGATAAAAAGGATTAGTAGTGTTGTAAAAACACAAAAAGAAGTTCGCATTAAACAATTTTAAGAGTAATAATAATAACAATAACAATAATTATGGGATAAAATATATACGAATAAAACAATAATAAAAATACTAATTTTATCCCAGCATTATTGTGTAGGAAAATATTAATCAGCTAATGTTGAAATGTTACCGGGATCTACACCAAGTGCTTTTGCTTTTAACACTCTTCTCATAATCTTGCCGCTTCTTGTTTTAGGAAGCGAATCAACTACTTCAATGTGTTCCGGTTTTGCAATTGGTCCCATCTCGTGTCCAACATGTTTTCTTAACTCTTCAACAAAGGAGTCAGTTCGTTCGTACCCTGATCGTAAAATAACAAAAGCGTGTATCGCATTTCCCTTTACTTCATGAGGTAATGCAATCGCCGCAGCTTCTGCAACAGCAGGATGACTAACCAACGCACTTTCAATCTCTGCACTGCCTAAACGATAACCGGATACTTTTATTACATCATCAACCCTTCCAATAATCCAGTAATAACCGTCCTCATCTCTTTTTGC
>JBATTD010000835.1:0-11993 GCA_049670345.1 Ignavibacteriaceae bacterium | reverse complement strand
CTTCATAGCTTCCTGCAGTTTTTTCCTCAGCAACCAGAGTTTTAATTTCATTTCCAACCACATCATATACTTTGGGCGAAACAAAACTTAATTTAGGAGTTAGATAGTTAATCGTTGTATTCGGATTAAATGGATTGGGATAGTTTTGGCTTAATTGGTAGTTATCATTTATTGAGTGGTCATTACTTTCTATTCCAACCTGTGTAACTGAATACCAGGTCGGCCAATAATCACCATAGGGATTGCTTGTTAATCTTATTTGATTAGCTCCATCAACATTCATAATATAGATTTCATAGTTATTATCTCTGTTTGATTGAAACACAATTTGTGTTCCATCAGGAGACCAATCCGGATCTTCATCAACAGCGTTTGTATTTGTTAATTGTGTTATGTTACTTCCATCGTTGTTCATTATATAAACATTGCGCTCACTCATCGACACACTAATATTAGCAAAGAAAACTATTTTTGAACCATCCGGAGACCATCTGGGAAATAGTTCCCAGGCGGAAGTATCTAGCAAGCTTTGTTGATTGCTCCCATCAGCATTCATAACATAGATTCCATAATCATCGTTGATTTTAGAATTGAATATGATTTTATCTCCATCAGGAGACCAGTCAGGATGTATGTCTTCATAGTAATTATTCGTCAATCGTTGTAAATTGCTGCCATCTGCTTTCATCACATAAATTTCAAAGTTGCCGTCACGTGTGGAGATGAAAACTATTCGTGTGCCATCGGGTGCCATCAGGATGTATTTCAGTTGAGAGGTTGTTCGTTAAATGCTGCTGGTTATTTCCATTTGCATCCATAATATAAATTTCATCATTACCATCACGATCGGACACGAAAGCTATCTTTGCTCCATCAGGTGACTAGGCGGGATATTCATCCTGGGCATTGTTATTTGTCAGTCTTTGCAGATTTGTTCCGTCTGCGTTTATGATATATATTTCAGCGTTACCATCTCGTTCGGAATAGAAGGCGATTTTACCACTACCTTCATTTGTACTAGTAGTAGAATTGCAAAAGGAAACTGTTATTAATGTGATAATTGCTGATCCAAATAATAGTTTTTTCATTTTGATTTCTCCTTTGCTTTTATTTTTTTGGTTTCAACTCTTCGATGTTTTATTGAAAGACTGAATAACTACCACTTAAACACTACTCGTAGTTCTACAACAGACTTTATAAGGCAGGAAAAAAGATATTACCTCTCTTTGAAATAGTAGTTTGGTTCGTTAACTAAAAATAATAATTAAATATCATATCCAGCACTTCGGTTGTCCATGTTTCAAATCCATTGTTAGCGAATACACCCCCGTTTGATAACATTAAGTAAGTGAAATTTTTACCCGGAACACGGTAGATGTAATTTAAATTACCCATTGTATAACCACCGTGTCTTTGGGATGAGTATCCGTTGTAACTGCTGATCATCCAGCCGTAACCGTAATTGTCATTACCACCGGTATATCCTGTAAATGCCAGTTCTAATGTAGCCTGACTCACTATCTGGTTACCAAATAATGCTAGATCCCATTTAAACATATCGTTTAGTGTTGAGTATATACCGCCGTCACCATAAGTGTAAATATTATAGTTGTACGGCTGATTGTATTCGTTATAAGATATTGCGGTAGTCGCTGGGTATATGGTTGATGCCGACTGTACAAATGTAAAACTCATTTGTAGCGGCGTTAAAATATTCTGCTTCATAAATTCAGGGTAGCTCATATTTGTAATTTTCTCTATCAGAATAGCTAAAACAATATAGCCTGTATTGCTGTACGAATAACCTTGACCAGGTTGAAAGTCGAGATCATTCTGTTGAACAGCCAAATCAAGCGCCTGTTCGTTTGTAAGTCCTTCATATTCTTCCCATCCATTCAAGAGATCTGAGTAATTCGGTATTCCCGATTGGTGAGTTAATAAATGATGAACAGTTATACTTGACCATGAAGCAGGAAACTCCGGGAAGTAACCAATGATTTTTTCCTGTAAATCGAGCAGACCTCTTTCGTACAAAATAAGAATTGCCGTAGCTGTAAATTGTTTGGTTATGCTAGCAATATTAATAGGCGTATCGGCTGTAAACGGGATGCTGTTTTGAATGTTAGCCATGCCCCATCCTTTGGCGAATGCGATTGCTCCGTTTTTAACGACCAATATTCCGTAACCGGATCCACCGGGATTCATTTTGCTCGAGACTAAGTTATTAACGTCGTTCCAAAGATCAGTTTCGGATCGTGTAGGTGAATCTTCTGAGCAGGAAATTATTGCAAAAATTAAAAGAGCAGTTACAGAAATTAATAATGTTTTTTTGAATTGTATTTCGTCTTCTCCTTTGTTCTTATTCTTTCATCTCAACTCTTCGATGATTTTTGGTTGAAATAAGAGAACCTTTTTTTAGGGTTTTATTACAACGTTGATGGAGGAAATAATTGTGTTGTATAGTAATCCGTAATATATGCACATATGATCAACCTAACTGAATTAAAAAAGAAAAGTATTAAGACTTACAACAAAATTATTGTTCCCTCTATTATTCAATTTCCAGGAAAATTCTAATTGTATTGGAATTACTCCCTGTCCTATACCATATCCGAATTCGTAGAAAGGGTTCGTGAATGTGTTCACTTCCAAAGGTAAAAATGCTGCCGACTATTTACCAATTTCCAAATTTATTTTTCATTAATTCAATGGGTTTTGCAATTCATCAAAAATAATATTTGGAGCTATTAACGGTTCATTAAAATCTTTTGAAGAATAAACTCCTATCAATTTTTGGCAATGGGTACACAGCAATGCGTATCTAGTTCCTATGATTGAAACCAGTTTACATATCCATACATTTTCACATTCATTATGACAATGATCACAATGAATTTTTATCTTAGCTTTTATTAAGGTTTTTACCATGCATAACCTATATCAAATCTGAGTTCAGGAACTGATCCATTATAATTATTAAAATCACCGTTGTCTTCTTCGACACTTCCAATATAATAGTCAAGTCCAATTCCCAAACCTATGCTAAACTTATCTCAGGATTAGTACTTGTATCTCTATAATTAATTATTCCGAGACCAAGAATAATTAGCGCAAGCGAATAATAATTTTTTAACTTTATACTTAACCATCCTTTCTTAGTAAATAAGTGAATCCGGTAATTGAGCGGTTCCATAAACAAATGCATTTAAAAATTCTTGTGCAACAACTGAATGATTAACATCCTCATCTCTACCTATATTGTTGGAAGCTGAACTTAATCTGTTGGTATTAGCTAAGATTACAAATGAAAGTTCTCTCTCAGGAATTTTCATAATAAGTGCTGAATATGAATCCCAATATCCATAGTGCCAGATTATATTAACATCTTCATTATTATCTACGAACACTCCCAGGCCATGCGGTAATTCATTACCGCTATTCGAAATTAATGGAGTAAACATTAATTCTTTTGATTGAGGAGTTAACAGCTCATCATTGTCGAGAGCAATTGAAAATTTAGATACATCTATAACATTTGAAATCAACCCGGCAGCTGAAACAAAAAGGGATGGTAAAGGCATTGGATTTTGACCATTCGGAGTATAGCCTTGAGCTAGCTTATCAAGAATAGATGTATTTTGTAAACAGTTATTTGGCGAAAGTGGATTAGGCGCTGTCAGATTCAAATTGAGAGGTAAGATTATTTTTTCATTTAGCAACTCGCAAAAGGTTTTCCCCGAAGCACCAGAAATTACGGCATCGAGATAAGCGTACCTGTTCCCGCTATAATTATAATGTGAACCGGGAACTCCTTCGGATGTATGTGACAATAAATGTTTTACTCGTATTATTCCCTGTGAATCTAAATTTATTCCGTAATCCGATATCGGTGTTTCAAGAGTTAATTTGTTTTCTTCGATAAGCTGCATGACAATAACTGCAGCAAATGGTTTGGTAACAGAAGCCAGATGATAGACAGTTTCGGGTGTTGCATTAATTCCTCTCTCTTTATTTGAATGACCAAATCCTTTTGCCCATACGATTTTTCTGTTTTTAGTTATTGCTGCAGAAAATCCGGGAATTTTTAAATCGGTTCTTATTCTTTCCAGAACACTTTCAAATTCTGTTAAGGATTGAGCTGGTGCACCAACACTCGTAAAACCAAGCGGTTCATTTGAAGGTGCCACCGGAGTATCTTCATTGCAACTAATAAACAGTACACAGGCAACAATTAGAAATAAGCGCTTTTTATTTATCATTATTAACCTCCATCTATTTTGTTATCTCAAAATTATTAGGCGTAAACAGATTTAAAACGCATTTTAGAATACGCCTGAAATGAAAGAAACCACCAGGAAAATTCGGTACCTTATTTGTACCATTTGTTTCCATTTCTTTTTTAGCTTGCTTTCCAATTATTGGAATCCGGTGTCACCACAAAAGATACGTTACACACGTTCAGCGATTTATTTATTCCCAGCCAAGAGGCAGTTGATACCCAAGCATGATCTGAATACCCATCGTCTTTATTTCGTCTTGCGGGTCAGTTTGAGGTCCGGCCACCAGCAGGTTCCCGTTTGTTAAATTTATATTTCCTCCTTTGTTCAAATTTGTTAATCCCAAGTTGTAACGACCTTCAATGAATGCTGAACCCTTCCATACGGGAATACTTATTCCAGCACCGAAGACAGAACCAAACTCTGTCTTTTTTAAGATTTCAGTTAGATCACCTTCAAAAGAAAGACCCGCCAGTTCAGTTTCAAGAGTCGCATCCAGGACAAAGCTTAAAAAAACTCCTCCGATGATGTAAGCCCGTATATTCTCGCCAATCCCCGCTTTCAAAATCAAAGGTAATTCTATTTGATTTGACTTTATTCGCATATCCGGTATGGAGGCTTGGGTAAATACACCGCCTTTTTCTACATACATAAGCTCCAATTGAATAGACAGGTACTCATTTAAATATATACCAAAGAAACCGCCGACACCAAACAGAGTTCTGGATTGAACATCATAGTCAGTTATTGTGTTATCCACAAAATTGATCTCCAAATCAGCAAAATTCGGTCCCCCTATAATACCGATAGACCACTGAGCATAAGTGGTGTTCATCAATAATGAAATTATTATTACTGTGTATAAAGTCATTATTCTTTTCATTTTATTTTTCTCCTAATTATTATATAAATGTATTAGATAAAGAATAGTTTGGTAAAATTATTATTTTCATGGCTCCGCCCCAGCCAATCCATCCTGGCTTTCTTTTTCAACCAAAGAATTTTTATTGACGTACTTTCTGAGTTTTATAACAATTGTATCTTCACTTTTTGAGTATCGAGAAGAATACTTGCAAAACAACTCAATCCTTCAATGTAAATTTTTATCTTTGAGTGTTTTTTAACATTAGCAAGTTTTGCCCGAAAACCCATTAACGGACCTTCACAAATCAGAACATCCTGTTCAATTTCTAAATCGTTAAAATCTATTGTTATCTTTGATTCACTTTTGCAAATAAGTTTTATTTTTTCAATTTCTTCTTCTTTCAATTTGGCTGGTTGCCCATTAAACGACACATATCTTAAAATTCCATTAACCTTAAATGCTCTCTCCCTCTCTTTATTATCACTTTTGATAAATACATAAGATTTGAATAATGGTGTCTCAACCCATCTCTTTCTATCTTTCCAATGCCTCAGTTCTTTTTGAAGTGGTACGTAACTTTCAAATCCTATTTTTTGTAAATCCAAACAAGCTCGTTTTTCGGCATTCGGTCTAGTGTAAAGTACATACCATTTTTTTATCTCATTAAGATGCGATCTGTTATTATTACTTGAGTTCAAGGCTAAATTATTCATTTCTCTGCATATTGTTATGTTTGATAATTTCATACAATTGCAGTATTAATAATTGTTTTCATTAATCATCGACTATATCAGTTAGGATTTTTTCAATCTCTGTTTCCGAAATGACACCCGTCCTGAAAAACAGATTGCCTTTATTGAAGAACATAATTGTTATTCTGTCCTGAATTTTTAATTTGGTTGAAATCTCCGAAGATTCATCTAAATTGTATTTGTATATTTTTACTTCATTTTGATATTTTATGGCTAATTTTTCAAGGATAGACTTCATTATTTGTGCAGTTCCCCAACAGCACTTTTCAAATAGCACGATAACTTTATCTTGTGAATTAAACACTATTTCTTTAAAGTTATTATCGTTTACACTTGGTAGCGTTTCTCTATGAATCATTGATTTTTCAGTTTGTTTAATCTGAAATAATCAACCTATGGGCCACATTTTGTTAGTGTATTTCAACTATCAAAAAGTAGCTAATTCAACTGTTAATAACACTTTTTATGGAGGATAGGGGTAAAGGACTATTTGGTAAAATTCCCAACTATTTGTGAATTCCCAAAATGTTGGGAATTATTTTCGATTGATCCCCAACTTGCGCATTCGGAATTCTAATGTTGTAGGTTTTAAACCTAATATTTTGGCAGCTCCCTTTTCCCCGCTTACTTTCCATTCTGTCATTTCAAGAACATTAATAATATGATCTTTCTCAATCTCCTCGAGAGATCTTAAATTATTATTATTAGATTTGACTCTTGAGCTGGTTAATGAACTTTCAAGGATTAAACTGTTTGAAGGGCTGGTGATTATAGCTCTTTCAATAACATTTTCAAGCTCTCTAACATTCCCTGGCCAGTTATAAGATGTTAATTCATCCATTACTCTTGGATGTATAGACTTGATTTTTTTACCTGCTTTTATTGAATATTTTGCGATGAAATGATTAATAAGATAAGGTATATCTTCTTTTCTATCTCGCAAAGGAAGGATTTTTATTGGGAATACGTTCAATCTGTAGAATAGATCCTCTCGAAAAATTCCTTCCTGAACCTCTTTTTCTAAATCGCGATTAGTAACGGAAATTATTCTGACATTCACCTTAATAGGTGTCACTGATCCTACTCTTTCAAATTCTCCATCTTGAATAACGCGTAATAATTTTGCTTGCATATCATAAGGTAATTCGCCAATCTCGTCCAGAAAAATAGTGCCACCATTCGCTACTTCAAATCGCCCCGGTTTTTGTGTTAAAGCACCGGTAAAAGCCCCCTTCTCATGCCCGAATAGTTCACTTTCAATTAATGTGTTTGGCAATGTAGTACAATCAACTTTAATAAGTGGTTTATCTTTCCTTAGACTTAAATTATGTATTGCTCTTGCTATTAGTTCTTTACCTGTTCCCGATTCACCTAAAATTAAAACGGTGGTATCCAAGGATGAAACTTGCTCGACTCTATGTAATACATTCTTAACTGAATCACTAACACTTATTATGTTTTCAAAATTGTGAACTAAATTAATTTCATCTTTCAAATAAATGTTTTCAACTTCCAACTGTGATTTCAATCGTTCAACCTCTGAGAGAGCCTCCTGTATTTTTTTCGCTGCATTAGATTTTTCTATTACCTGATTTTCAAGTTCTTTCTTTTTTTTCTGAAATTTCTTAACCCTCCATTTGTACATGACAAACAAGACAACTAAAATTGCTAATCCTACAATTATTCTAAACCACCAGGTTTGCCAGAAGGGTGGAACAATAACAATTTTAAGAGAGGCGGGGGTTTTATTCCATACTCCATCACTGCTTGCTGCCTTTACAAGAAAGATATATTCACCGGGTTCAAGGTTGGTGTAATTGGCAAAGCGATGAGTCCCAGCCTTTCGCCAGTTCTTATCATAGTTTTCTAATTTGTACTCGTAAGTGCTTTCTTCAGATCTGCTGTAATGCAGAGCAACATATTCTAAAGTTATATCATTTTGATCATACGACAATTCAATCTCTTTTGCTGTGTTGATATTTGTTTTCAATGGCGAATCTCCGCCGATAGGTAAAGAAATATCAAACAATTTAATATCTGTTATTACAATTTGAGGAGGATAAGGATTATCAATAAGTTTGTTTGGATTGAACTCGTTAAAACCGTTTATACCTCCAAAGTACATTACCCCATTTGATCCCATAGTTGCTGCTCTCATATTAAAGAAACCTGACTGAAGACCTTCGGACATAGTGTAATTCCTGAATGAAGTTTTTTCGTAGTTGAATTTTGATAAACCTCTCTCTGTGCTTAGCCAAAGATTACCATAATCATCTTCAAGAATATCTTTGATTGAATTATGAGGAAGACCATTCTTTTCAGTAAAAACTTCTCGATCGCCGGTTTCTCTATTAAACAGGTTTAGCCCTCCGTTGTATGTTCCAACCCAAAATCTTCCTGCTTTATCCTCGTAGATAGCTTCGATAACATCAAACCTGCTTTTCCTATCGTAATAATGTTGAAAAGTTTCGTGCTTTGGTAGAAATTTATCAAGACCCCCCACATCTGTGCCTATCCATAAATCACCAAATGAATCTATAAATAATGTGTTGATTCGATTCTGGCTCAGGCTATTAGGATCGTCAGGATTATTTTGATAACGTGTAAAAGTTGGAGGATTCATCTCGAGAAGATTCAAATCAAGTTTATTCAACCCGCCACGATAAGTGCCTATCCATAAATTATTTGATGAATCTTCTACAATTGACATTATTGTATTGTTACTAAGACTGCTATTGTTTTCCGGATTATGATAATATCGCACAAATTTCCCGGTTGCTCTGTTAAATCTGTTTAATCCATTGTCAGTTCCAACCCACATATTTCCATGACTGTCTTCGTAAACAGATCCAACAGAGTTGTGACTTATGCTTTGAGAATCCTGGGGATCGAATGTATAATTTTTGAATGTTCCGTTTTGCGGATCAAATCTATTGAGACCTCCGCCCCTTGTTCCAATCCATAGCATTCCTTCGCTATCGGTATATAAACACCATACCCAGTTATTATTTAAACTATTTGGGTTGCCGGGAATGTTTTTATAATGCTTGAATTTTTGCTTATAGGGATCTAGTTTATTTAATCCTGAAAGCCAGCAGCCAATCCACAACACACCTGTTCTATCTTCATTTATTGAAAAAATATAATCACTATTAATACTATAAGGATTATTAGGATCTGATTGATAACGAATGAACCTATCTGTTCCCGGCACAAGTAAATTTAATCCACGCCAACGAGCTCCCGCCCAAATTTTACCCTTGCTATCTTCAAACACAAATGAAATAAAATTACCACTTAGACTATTCGGATCATCCTGATCGTTTACATAATTCTTCCAAAGATCTTCTTTCGAATTATATCTAGATAAACCACCGGCTGTAGCAATCCAGATATTTCCGGACTTATCTTCAATTATTTCGTGTATTTGGTTATGAATTAAGCTGTTGGGATTGCCGGGCTCGTTAAAATACCTGATAACAGTTCCAGTTTCCCTGTTAAACTTATTGAGACCAAAAGTAGTTCCAACCCATAAATTGCCTTCCCTATCTTCAGTTATTGTGTAAACAGCGTTACTGCTTAAACTGTTAATGTTATCGGGTTCATTTCTATAGTGTGTAGATGTTTCTGTCTCCCGGTTGAATTTCTCCAACCCCTCGCCAACCATTCCCAGCCATAGAGTTCCAACATTATCTTCACACAAGACATATACTTCATCACTAATTATACTGTTGGGATCATTATCGTCGCGTGTGTAACTTTTAAATATTTCAGCATCACGATCAAACTTTATAAGACCTTCTCCCATGGAAGAAATCCAGAGATCTCCCAAATGATCTTCCAAAACCACAATTGGATTTCTTGTGCTTATACTGTTAGGATTATTAGGTTCTGGTGTATATATCTTAAATGTATATCCATCATATTTTACCAATCCGTTTTGAGTTGTAAACCAGAGGAAACCTAAATGGTCTTGAATGATACATTTTATATGATTGTTGGGAAGCCCATCAGCAACAGTTAGGTGTTCAAACTGCAAACCTTCACCTTGTGCAAAGATGCTAAATGGTAAAAACAGGAAAGAGAAATATAGAATGAATTTTGATTTATAGTATAAACAATCCACTTATCTTAGCTCTAATCATTTTAAAGCAATATTATAGTATAAACTTCCTAATTATCTAAGATAGTTGCAAGGAAAATAAAATTGCGGATTGGCGAGTACTGAGAAAGGATTTCGTTTATGGTCTCATTTACTGGTTCCGTTCCCAGCAGAACCCAACTGTCTATTTAAATACAAGGAGTTAAGAGTTTTAAACAGAGGATCCACAAAATTGAAATTTTTAGTCTGTTGATCTATCTGTTCATAATACATTAGATAGTTATTGCCTGCTTATCAGAGATCAGTCGGTTATGTTTCATAGTTAATACATTGAATTGAAAATGTTTATTGGCTGTTCTATGCACCGCCTGCTGGACTTATTTTTGCAGCAATAACCGGCATATGTCCTAGTCAACTTTTAGTGTTCAGTTTCTTTCACTCTAAAACAACATAACGGACATTTATCAGATCTATCTTGCATCTCTCCAATTCCTGCCAAATAACAAGGGTGGGAATTTATTAGTTGGGGCTAATTGTAGTTTGTATAAAACATTTATATGTGTAAACACATTTGCATTAACAGCATAAATTGATTATTATCAAACCTGTCTTTTCCCCCTGTTCATTATTCTCTCTTCTCTAAGACAAGAAAAATAATTATTGTCTAAAAAAGGATCTCATAAGTGGCTAACATAAGAAAAATAGTCTATCATCAAACTATTGTCTTTCAATACAATTTCTATTTTGTGGATTTATGTTAACCTCTTAATTCAGAAGTTATCTTTAAAAAGCGTACGTTGAAAAGTTGAAGGATGTCATATAATAGATATAGAAAAATAATTAGTTAAATAATTAGTTGTAATCCATAAATTAAAAAAAGGAAAATATAAACATGAAATCACCAAAGCATTCTGTATATGCAATCACTCTTTGTGGTCTTATTATTATGAGCTTTACTTCGATAGTATACGCACAACTACCAAATCCTGGTATGGAAATAGACGAAAACACTGCGCTGGTAATTACTGACCCACAAAACGATTTTTTGAGCCCCGATGGAGTAACCTGGGGTGTTGTCGGAACGAGCGTTACGGAAAATAACACAGTAGAGAATATTGAAACTCTCCTAAAAGTAGCCAAAGAAAAAGACATCCCTGTATTTATCTCTCCCCATTACTATTACCCAACTGACAAAGGCTGGGAATTCGAAGGAGCGCTTGAGGTGTTGATGCACCACATAGGTATGTTCGACCGCGCAGGCCCTCTAACTCTTGAAGGCTTTGAAGGGTCTGGTGCAGACTGGCTAGAGATCTATAAACCTTATATTCAGGATGGTAAAACAATTGTTGTCAGTCCGCATAAAGTTTTTGGTCCTGAAACTAATGACCTGATTTTGCAATTGAGGAAACGGGGGATTAACAAGGTTATTCTTGCTGGAATGTCTGCTAATCTTTGTACAGAAGCTCACATGAGAGAACTAGCCGAGCAGGGTTTTGAGATTGCGGTTGTGAAAGATGGCACTGCTGCTGCTATAGTACCAGAGGGAAATGGTTATGAAGCAGCGTTAGTTAATTTTCGATTCATCGCGAATGCTGTCTGGACAACAGAAGAATTCAATCTCGCAGTTGAAAAGTTTATGGCAAAGTAACTAGTAGCAATTTAGGCCTGCAACTACACCTTATAAGCAAATAGAAGGATAACAAAGATGAAACGTCAAACGCTTGTTGAGTACAAAGATGCATCTCGAGAAGTCCAGGTAATCTATGACGAAATCATGGAAATTATGGGTAGTCCTGTAGTTCCTAATTTCCTAAAAGCTTTAGGTAATAACGAAAATGTTCTTCAAGCAATTTGGTCTATGGCAAAACATACAATGATTGAGGGAGAAATTCCAAGCCTGTTAAAACAATTGATCCTTTTTAAAATTTCTATTAACTCAGGTAATGAGTATTGCACAGCACTGCACGGACATAACGCTTTAAATCTTGATCCCACCC
>JBATTD010000834.1:0-3385 GCA_049670345.1 Ignavibacteriaceae bacterium | reverse complement strand
AGTACATGAGCCCCAGGTATGGAGTAGTTAAAAAGAAGGCAACTGCATTATGCCCGTACCACCACTGTACAAGCGCATCCTGCACGCCTGCATAAATTGAATAACTCTTAAATAAAGTAACCGGAATCTCAATTGAATTAACGATGTGTAGCACAGCCACAGTTACCCACGTAGCAATGTAGAACCAGATAGCAACATATATGTGCTGCTCTCTTCTTTTTAAAATTGTTCCTATCATATTGATTCCAAACACTACCCATACGAAAGTGATAGCAATATCAATAGGCCATTCAAGTTCAGCATATTCTTTACTAGTAGTTAAACCAAGAGGCAAAGTAATTGCAGCAGATACAATTATTAATTGCCAGCCCCAAAAATGTATATTACTCAGCATGTCGCTGAACATTCTTGCTTTCAATAATCGTTGAAGTGAATAATAAATGCCTGTGAAAATAGCGTTACCAACAAAGGCAAAAATTACAGCGTTTGTATGTAGCGGTCTGATCCTTCCGAAAGTTAGAAATGGAATTTGAAAATTTAGAGCAGGTTCAAAAAGCTGCGTAGCGATAAGAATACCAACAAGCATTCCCACCACTCCCCAAAGCGTTGTAGCAAATGCAAACTTTTTAACTATGCCATTATCGTAGCTGAATTTTTCCAACTCCATATAAGGGATCTCCTGAATTGAATTAAAAGTTATTTTTCATTTTTTACTGAATCATTCTCATTATTATCAAATAATATACGAACGGAAGGTGTGTAGGTATCCTTATACTGTCCGCTTTTAACAGCCCACAAAAATGCTATTAAAAATGAGAGTGCGACTATTAAGCTCGCAGCTATAAGTATTACTATAACTGAGATAGTAAACCTCTCCTTCTGGCTATTATATTGGTTGATAACGTGGCAAATACTACTACCGAGATTGAGCTTAGAGGCATGAGTATAGCCGCAACAATTGGGGATAAAAATCCCTGGACGGCAAAGCTCAAACCAATCACATTGTATAACAATGATATCGCAAAACTAATAAAAATAATATAAATGCTTGTCCTGGAAAAATTAATAAATTTTGGTAGGAGATTAAATTTATCAGCATCTAAAATTGCATCACTCGCCGGTGAAAAACTTCCCGTATCCTCAGTAACAGCAATTCCAACATCACTTTGTTTAAGAGCACCTGCATCATTCAGCCCATCACCAATCATTAATACCTTTCTTCCACCGGTTTGCAAGTTTTTAACATATCTCAGTTTTTCTTCCGGTGACTGATCAAAAAATAATTGAGATTCGTTCTTAAAAAATTTTAACAAGTTGTCTTTTTCACCCTCATTATCTCCAGACAATAAATATAAGTCATATTTTCGATCAATATCTTCCAGCAACAAATCAATGCCCTTCCTGTAAGAGTTCGATAGTTCAAAGTATCCCAATAATTCTTCATCAACAGATAAATAAACTTTTGTTGAGAAGGTCTTTTCGTTTTTTTGAAGAGACAAATCTTTATAAATACCTCCATCAACACCAACAAAATTTTTTGAACCAATTTTTAGAGTATGCCCAAAAACAACACCTTCCAAACCCATCCCGGTTGTTTCCACATAATTAGTTACGGGATAAAGTTCATCTCCTTCTAAAGAAGAATAGATTTTTTTACTTAATGGATGTACAGAATTACGCGCGAGGGATTTAACCATTCTTTGCTCCAAACGGGTAAAAATTTTTCCATTAAATGTTATATCGGACTTTCCCGGTTTTGTTAGTGTGCCCGTTTTATCAAATACGATTGTATCAACTCTCCCCATATTTTCAATTGCTGCAATATTCTTCAGATAAAATTTATTTTTACCAAAAATCCTTAGTGTATTTCCAAGAGTAAATGGAATCGATAATGCAAGTGCACAAGGACATGCAATAATTAATACTGCAGTAAATACATTTATTGCCTTCCCCGCACTCACCTGCAACCAAAACAATGTGGAGCCAATCGCAATAAGTAAAATAACGGCTGTAAAATACTTACTCACAACATTTGAGAAGTGAGTAAAATCGCTTTCTCCCGACTTGACAGGATTATTAAAAATATCGTTGTTCCAAAGTTGTGTAAGGTAACTTTGCGATACTTCTTTAATAATCTCAAGTTCAATTGCGCCGCCAATCTGCCTGCCGCCCGCATATATCATCTCACCCGAAACTTTTTCAACCGGTTTTGATTCGCCTGTTACAAAACTATAATCTATTTTTCCATTACCGCTGAAAAGAATTGAATCAGCAGGGATTATTTCATTTTGTCTGACAAGAACCCTATTACCAACCATAAGCTGTGATACCGGGATTGATTTTTCATTCCCGTTTTTTTTGATTGTAACAGATAAAGGGAAGAATGATTTGTAATTTCTTTCAAAATTCATTGCCCCGTATGTTTTTTCCTGGAATAATTTTCCTATTAAAAGAAAGAAAACCAATCCAGTAAGCGAATCGAAATAACCTGCACCAGTTAAGCTTAAAACCTCGTAAACACTCCTGATAAATAAAACTAAAATTCCAAGAGAAATTGGGAAATCAATATTGATGATCTTTTTATTCAGTCCCTTTAATGCAGAGCCAAAATATTCCCACGCAGAGTAAAAGAATACTGGCAACGCAAGAAGCAAATTCAAATTAGTGAAAGCTTTTTTTAATAAAGAATTAGAAAGATCAATTCCGAGATATTCAGGGAAGCTAAACATCATTATATTCGCAAAGCAAAATCCTGCAATACCTACTCGATAATAAAGTGTAGATGCTGTTTTATTTTTAGATTTTTTATCAAGGCTATCTAAAAATATTTGTGGTTCATAACCAATTGAGGCAAGCAGTTGAACCAATTCTTTCAAACTAATTTTCTTATTGTTTATGGAGACAGTTAATTCCTTTTTCAAAAAATCAACCTGGGATGAAGTAATCCCGCTATTCAGCTTATAGAGATTCTCAAGCAACCAGATGCAAGAGCTGCAGTGTATTTGAGGTATATCAAAAGTTATTTTTAAGAATCCGCCTTCAGAAAAATCAACTAACTTCCTAATTGTTTGTTGATCATCAAGATAATCGAACTTTTTTGTTTTGAGGAAATCAGGAGAGATACCAGGTGTATCGTCCAGGTTATAATAATTGCAAAGGTTATTCTCATCCAAAATCTCAAAAACTGTTTTGCAACCGTTGCAACAGAATAGTTTTTCATCAATTCTGATGGAATTATCAGGACATTCATCACCGCAGTGATAGCAAATTAAATAGGTTTCTGTTTCAGATTTATTATCCAATTCAGATGCATTCTTTTAGTTTTCAAGAAATTTAGTATTAATAAAAACTGAGAATTCAGAAAAATTTGAAGCTGAATATAAGG
>JBATTD010000833.1:0-3263 GCA_049670345.1 Ignavibacteriaceae bacterium | reverse complement strand
AAATAGTTCGGGGTGTGTGTTAATGTAAGATCAAGTTTATAGTAAGTTACATCAATTTTAGAATCTCCGGGATAGTTAACTTTTGAAAGTGAAAATAAATTTGAGTGTGCAACTTTTTCCATATCAGCAATTTTTTGATCATATTCCTGGGCAAACAATCCACTTGAGAGCAACAAAAAAGTAAAAAGGGTTCTGATAATCATTCTTTTCTCCTCTGTTATCAATTAAAATAAAATAAAGATTTAAAGCTCAGTTTTAAATATAAACCTCTGGAATTATTTTAATCCCCAAAAATTTATCCGCATAATCAATAATAATTAGGACTTAAACATAAATAAATAACAATTAAATTGTGATTTTAAATTTGAAAAAGGATGCATAGGACTAAACAATTGAGATTTACAACAAAGGTGAGAACACATTTTATATTTTAATGCTGGTAATTAATTTTAATTCATTATCTTTTTAAATTCTATCTATTTAATTAACTTTCTATAATGAAAAACAAAAAAATAAAAGTGGCTATCGTTTATAACGAAGCAGCACCAGAACTTTATCAAAAATCTGCTGAATCTGAAACGTCCACGGGTAGTTTTGTCCCGTACTTTGAAGTTGAAGAACTCACTCCAATGGAGGAGTTCGATTATATTGCAAGGAAACTAAAAAGAGTTGGTATAAATGCATATACTTTGAACATTATGGATAATGTTCAATTAATGTTGAATGATTTTAATAAAAACAAACCTGATGTGATTTTCAATTTTGTTGAGTTGTACAAAGATGAACCTCAATACGAAATGAACGTTGTGGGACTTTACGAATTGCTCGGTATTCCATACACCGGCGCACCTGCGATGGCACTTGCAAATTGCCAGAGTAAAATTTTTGTTAAACGATTGCTTCGTTCAAAAGGAATAAACACTCCCAATTTTTTTATTGTGGAAAAAGAAAAGAAAAGATATCTTCACAAACTAAATTTTCCTCTTATGGTTAAACCGGCTTTGGAAGATGCAAGTGTTGGCATTGAAAATGAATCAATTGTAATTGATAATAAGCAGTTAAAGGAAAGAATTAATTATATACTTAAGTATTTTTATCAGCCGGCGCTTGTTGAAGAATATATAAAAGGAAGAGAATTAAATGTAGCGGTTGTGGGAGATAAAGAACCAAGGACTTTGCCTATAAGTGAAATAGATTTTTCAAGAATGCCGGAAAATCTTTTCAACATAGTAAGCTACCAGGCAAAGTGGGATCCAAATCACGAATCATATCATAAAACCATTCCTAAATGTCCAGCCCGACTTCCAAAAAATATTGAGGCAAAAGCGAAAAAAATTGCTTTAGCTTCATTTAAAATTATGGGCTGCAGAGATTATGCAAGAATTGATATGCGCCTTTCAAAAAACAATGAGTTGTTTGTGCTTGAAGTCAATCCGAATCCTGATTTAACAGATGGTGCGGGATTTATGCGTTCCGCTGGTGTGGCTGGATTAAGTTATGCACAGGCGCTGAAGAAAATTGCATTACTTGCGTGGGAGAGAAGATCGAACGGAAATTGAAGTTTTAACTTAAAGCCGAGTATTAATTATCTCAATTATTTCCGTCAGGTTCTTTGCTTCAAAATCAGGTTCGGCAATTGCATCATTACTCAGCGGGTATTCCGTTTTACCGGTATAAATTAATATTCCTTTTCCACCAGCTTGTTGAGCACCAACGATATCACTTTCAATATCGTCACCTATCATTAAAAACTCACTACCTTTCTTATAGCCTAACAAATCCAAAGCGGACTGAAAATAAATTGGGGATGGTTTGCCAATAAGAATACCTTCTTTTCCGGAGGCATATTCTATCGCTTTAATAAAAGCACCGGCATCCAGGGAAAGACTTTTCCCAGGCGGATACCAAAACCTGTTCATCTGCATTGCGATTAAATCTGCACCGTTATAAACCTTACTGAATATTTCATTCATTAATTGGTAATTCCAGTTTTCGCCACTATCTCCAATTATTATTGCTTCAGGATTTCCATCATCGATATAATTATTAAATAGTTGTTTGATTTCATCTACACAATAAACTGAAACTTTTTTGTAGTGTTCTTTTACATATTGTATGGTTGCATCGGCTGCGGTCATTGCCGGAACTTCGGAAGGCAGGTTATTATCAACCAGAAATTGTGTAATTCCTTTCCCCGTTCTTAAAGTAGAGTTGCTGATAATATAGGAAGGAATATTATTATCTAAAATAAAGTTCAGGAATTCTCCTGCATCAAGCGAAGGATTATTTCCTAATCTAATCACGCCATCAAAGTCTATTAGAACTGGAAGCTTGTTCATATAAAAAAGGCGGCTAAAAGCCGCCATAATAAATTATGCTTTTGCTTCAGCTAATTGTGGAAATTTAACTTTTACCAATTCATACGAACCGAACATAAGTGCTACAAAAAATAGATCACCTAATAATGTATAATGGAAGAAAGGAATTGCAGCCGTGTAGCTTGCGGCAAGCCCGCTTAAATCTTTCGGATAGTAAATTCCTGCCGCCCATACTGCAAAGTTTGTAATTACAAAAAACAAAACCGATGCCGAAACCGAAGCGAGGCAAATGTTAGAAACTTTTTTCTGTTTTATCATTACCATTCCAATACCAACAATAAGGATGAAACATAGATAAACTGCCCACATAGTAAAATGGAAGCCGAGAATTAAATCGGTTAAAAACATTGCAGCAAGGGGAACTAAAAATGCCGCCCATCTTTTTGAAAAATATGCACCGCCAAATAATGCCATTGCCGCAACTGGTGCAAAGTTTGGAGGATGTGGAATAAGTCTTACAAAAGCTGCAATAAAAATCATTCCTGTTAATATTAAAAAACCGGGTGAGATTGATTTTGAATTCATAATATTACCTTCCTTTTTATTAAACGTTAAGTTTTTAATTTTTTCAACTTCTTATTATTATTCTATACAATTTACAAAATATGAGTAATTAAAAAAGTTATTAATCATATTCTTTTTACTGGAAATTAATTTTCATTCCCGCATATCCCGATAGACCTGGTGTTGCATATCCATATATATCTTCGTAGTCCACGTTTAATAAGTTATCAACTCTTCCGGTAACTTTTAACCAATTCAGCGCCTCAAATTGTGCGGCAATATTTAGTAAAGTATATGATCGCAGAGTTACCCTTGTAGCAGGAAATGTTGAAAAATTCTTATCATCACGTATATCATTATATATAATCTCAAGTGTAATAT
>JBATTD010000832.1:0-5690 GCA_049670345.1 Ignavibacteriaceae bacterium | reverse complement strand
CATAAAAACGAATCAATTTCATAATCCTGAATCATTTATGATAATAGAGAGATCAATACAAACTAAAGAAAAGGATATAACTCATTTTAATGTTGAACCGTTTAAGTTAATAGGCGATACTTGTTTATACAAAATAGAACTCCACTAATTCCGAATATTCTTCTACTCTGTCTTGTTATCACTGTTTCACTAAAGGCACAGGAAGAGTATGTGCGTCTCTTAAACGGTACACCTACGGTGCCTACATATATTGCGCCTGCTATGCCGCCAATGTAACCAACCACAATAGTTAGAAATCCACCTAGTAAAATATACCATCTATTTTTCGATTCGTAGATACGAACTATACCGAAAATAATAATTAAGCCAATTAATATCACACCAATACCAGCAAGTATTCCAACATGTCCAAAATTACCACCGGGATAAACCTCATATAATAACGCTCCAATTTTCACACCCAGAAGAGCATTAATAATTCCACTGAAAAAAATCAGCGCACCACCGACTTCAGCGAGTTTTTTGTGTGTTATATAGCTCATTATTAATCCTTTCGAAAATAACTGTTTTTACTTCTTACCAATTGTTGTATATAGAATTTCATAAACTCCTATAGTATTATTGTTGATATTATTTTGCTTCTACTTGTACTCTTGCTAAATTTCTTTCAAATATTGATAGATTAGGATCGTTTATTTCTCTGCCAATTTTTACTGCTGTCTGATAATTTTCAGCAGCTTCTTTTGTCCTTCCGGTTTGCTCTAATGCTTCAGCAAGGCTGTCATAAACATTTGCCGACTCTGGATACAGTTTTACATTGTATTTAAATACTTCAATCGCTTTATCAATTTCTCCATTTTGCAATAATCTGTATCCAGTATTATTAAATGTAGCTTCCGAAATATCTACCAAATAATCATACTTTGATTTTACTAATGAATAATGATCCAGGATCGCTTCAAGGCCCTCTGTGGCAGTTTCTATAGATAGTTGAAAATCGGAATATATATATTTGAGACCTTTTAATAGAGATATGACGGGAATTGAGCCATGGTCTTCATCATTAAATATTTGATAATCCCATCTTAGCGTTTTTATGTTATCAGAAAGTAAGGATGTAAATTTATTCAAGCTTTCATTGTAAGCTGGTTCCTCACCTAATGTAATAAATAGTTGTCTTTCAAAGTTTGAAAGATTATCTAATTTTGATTTCGCTTCTTTGACGACATACTCATTATCATACATTAAATAAGGACTTGCAGAAATAAAAGCATTAAATAATTCCGGCCTGGCAAGCATTGTATAATTTGCAAACATTCCTCCTAAAGAGTGCCCGAAAAGAATTCTGTAATTACTTGTTCTATATGTTCCATCAATATAAGGGATCAGCTCGTCTTCAAAGAAATTTAGAAAATTATCTCCCCCACCCGGATTAGAGGTGCCTTCAATAACAGATGGCGACAAATCCCGATTTCTATTTACATTAGGAATTCCAACCACAATCATTTGTGGTATTTGTTGGCTGCGGGAAAGAAAATTTACTATGGCAGTTGCTATAAAAAAGTTTTCTGCACCATCTGTTATGTAAAGTGTTGGATACATTATGTTCGACTCTTCATAACCGGCTGGTGTATTAATTAAAATATCACGTTTTTCATTTAGTATTTCAGAAGTGAATTCAACTGTTTTTCCTAAACTAATGTAGTCAATTTGCTGCTGTGCAAAATATAATTTGGGACTGCCGAAAAGAACCATTAGTGAAATAGTAAATATCCATCCGGATAATATTTTTTTTGTTTTGCCATAACTGGATCTCCTAATATTTTTCTATAATTATTGTATTATTCTATTTTTTTACCAACATCTTTTATGAATAATCCCGCAGGTCCATCGAAATTATTGTCAACTAAATGTTCTGTAAATAATATATTTTGAGAGAGGATGGAAGAAGATATGAAAAGAAATGCTATTCCAGTATTAGCTAAAATTACAATTTTATTAAACATAGTTACAATCCTATAAATTTATTTTATGAGAGGGATATCTGTGTCATAGTGTAACTTGGTTTAAAATACGGAAGGGCAGAACATGTTATCAATTTTCATATCTGCCCTTTTTATTATTTCCTCTTCACAATTCATTTCATACAATACTAATAAAATAAATAGACTGATATTTGAGAAATAACCACAAGTACAAAAAGGATTATCATCAAAACAATTTTTAGTTTTTCACTTTTTTCCATTATCATTTTATTTCTCCTTTCTCACAATAAATATTCACCAACTACAATTCACTAAATGAATATTTGTCGGACACATACTTTTTGTAAATTATATCAAATACTCGTTTTGCTAATTCACTTTCATCAGTTTCAGCTAAGTATTTCAGTCTGTACATTCCAATCTTTGATTCAATTTTGTAGAGTGAAAGTGCTGCTATAATTCTTGCTGCTTCGGTTTCACCATTTTGAACAAGTCTTAGCAAAGGAATCATCGCTCTGTCAGATTTCATCTCACCAAGGAAATATGCACAGCTAGTTTGCAAGCCGTTATTCCCTGATTTAATTCCAATGAGCATATTTTCTTCTATCTGATCGTACTTTTCTTCACTGAAGATAGAGAAATCATTATATGTGCTTTTACTATTAGCGCTAACCGCTTTAACGGGTCCGCTTGCAAATACAATAGAAGTAGAAAAAGCGAAACCTATCAGTACAAATACAAAGGTTAATTTATTAGAGCGTTTCATTTTAAGCTCTCCTTCTTTTGTTAATGAATAATTATTTATTACTGTATAAGAACTAAAATTAAATATCATCCTGCTATACATGTAAACCACTGAGTAAATCTAGCAGTATCTTTTCTACACTCTTCCGGGAGAACGTTCCGTTTAAAGTTTTTATAACGATACCATCTTTAATAAATAAAACAGAAGGTGTACTTTCAAAACAAGTTTCAATTAAAGAATTTTTATTATCCTCTAAATCGATCCGGTATACTTCAATTATATCTTTAAAATCATTTTCTATTTTTTTTATAACCGGAGCATTAATATGAGTGCAGCCATTCCAATCAGTTTTAACTTCAACAAAATATATTTTGTCTTTTCTTTCTGTGCTGCCTAGTATAATATCTTCCAGGTTTTTGTATGTAATTTTTGACATTGCTAGTAATTTTTGTTTGTTGAATTTTCAATAAGTATCTGTTTATCAGTAGGCAAAAGTACTGCCAGAATATAAGCGTGAAGTGCGCAGATGCTTTATCTCATTGTATTACAATAAGTTAAGGGTGCTTTTGAATTGTGTTTAAGGTAGTTATAGGACTAGTGATATTGCCAAAATATTGTCAATTGCCAAAATATTGGCAAAGGTTATTTTATTTGTAAATGTTCAATTTTTTCATTCGTGCTTCTAAAGTTGTTCGTTTTATCCCGAGAATTTTTGCAGCCCCGTTTTCCCCACTTATCTTCCAATCAGTCTTTTCAAGTGCTTTTATAATGTGCTGTCTTTCATTTTCGTATATAGTTAAAAACTCATCACTATTAGTGTTCAGTTCCTGCTTTGGCAGCCAATCGCTAAGTGTTAGTTTATTTCCTTCACTGGTAATTAGGGCTCTCTCAATTATGTTTTCCAACTCTCTTACATTTCCTGGCCAATGATATTGTTGCAGTTGATTAATAATATGTTGTGAAACAATTTCAATATCTCTCCCAATCCTTACACCGTGTTTTTTAACAAAATAATTAACAAGTAGTGGGATATCTTCTTTTCGTTCACGTAGTGGTGGTATTATAATGGGGAAAACATTTAACCTATAAAATAGATCTTCACGAAAATTTCCATTTTCAATTTCTGCTTTTAACTCGCGGTTGGTTGCAGCAATAATCCTAACATCAACTTTTATAGTTTTCGAATTCCCAATTCTTTCAAATTCTCCTTCCTGAAGAACTCTGAGAATTTTTGGCTGCAGTTCAAGCGGGAGATCACCAATTTCATCGAGAAATATAGTACCACCATCTGCAAGTTCAAATCGTCCGATTTTTCTGGATGTGGCTCCGGTAAAAGCTCCCTTCTCATGACCAAACAATTCGCTCTCAATTAAGTTTGCCGGTAAAGCAGAGCAGTTCACTTTAACTAATGGTCTTTCACCTCTATCACTAATATTATGGATAGCGCGGGTAAAGAGTTCTTTCCCGGTTCCGGATTCACCAAGTATAAGAACTGTAGCATCAGTAGATGATACTTGTTCAACTTTATAAAGTAATTTTTTGAGAGCCTCGCTTTGAGTTATAATGTTTTCAAAATTATGCTGGAGCTTTATTTCATCCTGCAGGTAAATATTTTCTGCTTCTAACCTGTTTTTAAGTATCTCAACTTCTGAGAGTGCGTTTTGCAGTTTATCGGAGAGTTTCGTTTTCTCCTCCAGTCTTTCACTTAAAGCTTTCCTTTTTTCCTCCAAGTTTTTTACTCTTTTTTTGTATAAAAGATAAACGCCTAAAACAATTATTAAAAATAATATTCCTCTAAACCACCAGGTTACCCAGAAAGGCGGATGAATCGTTATATTTATAGAAGCCCCGGTTTCATTCCAAAGACCATCACTATTTGATCCTTTAACTTTAAATATATAATCACCCGGTGGCAGCGTAGTGTAAGTAGCATATCTTCTTGAAGAACTTGTTGAAACCCAATCTTTATCCAGCCCTTCCATTTTGTATAAGTATTTATTTTTCTCCGGTGCAGAAAAATCTAAAGATGCAAACTCAAATGAGAATACATAATCTTCATAAGAAAGATCGATTTGGCCAATCGAGTAAACAGGTTTATCAAACTCAACTTCTTTATTAAATTTTTGAAATGATGTTATTACCACCGGTGGTATGTAAGAATTGTCTTTTATATCCGCAGGATAAAAAGCATTGAACCCGGTAATCCCTCCAAAAAATATTTCACCACTTTTACTTTTAAAATATGACCCCCCGTTAAATTCATTGTTTTGCAGACCATCTTTAACATTATAATTTTTAAATACTTTATCCCTTGGATTAAACCTGGAAATCCCGTTATTTGTACTGAGCCAGTAATTTCCATTTTCATCTTCTAAAATTCCATAAATTGCTTCGCTTGGAAGACCATCTTTAATAACATAATTCTTAAATGTTTCTGTTGTTGGATCAAATTTATTCAGTCCTCCGCCCCATGTACCCAGCCAAAGAGCACCAGATTTATCTTCATGGATTGTAAATATGTAATCATTGCTGATGCTCAACGAATCATTCGGATCAGATCTGTAAGACTTGAAGGTTCCTCTTTCTTTATTAAATTTATTTAATCCACCGCCTTCTGTACCAATCCAGAGAACTCCTGAATTGCTTTCATAGATTACTCTTACAAAATTATTACTTAAAGTTTCAGAATTATCAGGATCATTACTATAGTGAACGAATGTTCCGTTCACTTCATCATATTTATCCAGCCCTTTGCCATAAGTCCCTATCCATAATGTGCCCGATTTATCTCTGTAGATATCTCTGATTTTGTCATATCCAAGACTATTAGAATTACCAGGTTCGTTTTTAATAGTTGTAAAGGATTTTTTTACTGGATCAAATTTATTAATCCCTCCGCCGTGGGTTCCTATCCATAACAATCCTTCCATATCTTTGAATACTACTCTTACAATGTTGTT
>JBATTD010000831.1:0-4759 GCA_049670345.1 Ignavibacteriaceae bacterium | reverse complement strand
TGTACGAAGGTCGGTTATAACTCCGCAAGCTTTTACATTTTGCATATCCTGCAGATTTTCGGTTTCGCCCATACGAAATCCGGCAAATGAATTATATTCGGTTTCATACTTTTGAAGGGGATGACCTGTAACATAAAAGCCAATCACTTCTCTTTCACGTGTTAATCGTTCCTTCTCGCTCCACGGTTCCTGTTCTCTCAGTTTAGGTTCTGAAATTAATACTTCTTCCGTTCCGCCAAATAAACTATCTCCCGAAGACAGTTTTGAGTTTTGAATTTTATGTCCAAAATCAAGCGCCAACTCAACTGATTCAAATAAGGTTGATCTGTTTTTATAAACCGAATCAAATGCACCTGCTAACACCAAGCCTTCAAGCGCACGTTTGTTTACAATCCGCGTGTCAACGTTCATGCAGAAATCGAAAATACTTTTAAAGTTTCCATCAAGCTTCTTTTTCTTTTTTATTATCTCTTCGACTGCAGTTTTACCAACATTTTTAATCGCAGACATTCCGAACCGTATTTTGTTATCAGTAACATCAAAATATACACTTGGTTCGTTTACATCCGGCGGTAATACTTCTATTTTTAGTTTGCGGCAGTTTTCTAAAAATTTAGTCACTTTATCCGGGTTGCCAAATTCATTGGTGAGGTTTGCAGCAAGGAACTCAGCAGTGTAATGCGCTTTAAGATAGGCTGTTTGATATGCAATGAAACTATAAGCTACAGCATGACTTTTATTAAAACCATAATTTGCGAATTTATCTATGGCATCAAATATCTTCTCTGAAATCTTTTTATTAATACCGTTACTAACAGCACCACCAACAAACTTTACCTTTTGCTCCTTCATTGTCAGAAGGTCTTTCTTTCCCATTGCGCGGCGGAGAATATCTGCTTCGGCAAGTGTCATTCCGGCAATTTTATTTGCTATCTGAATCACTTGTTCCTGGTAGACAATTATTCCGTAAGTTTCTTTTAAAATTTCTTCCAGCAATGGATGCAAATATTTAACATGCTTAACACCATTTTTTCTATCTATAAATTCATCTATAAATTCCATTGGACCTGGACGATAGAGAGCATTCATCGCAGCGAGATCGTTAAGAGAAGTTGGTTTTAATTTTTTAAGGTATTCACGCATCGGCGGAGATTCAAACTGGAACACGCCTGTTGTTTGTCCTTTTGAAAAGAGCTTGAATGTTTCTTCGTCTTCAAGTGAAATATTATCGATATCAATTTCAACACCGTGATTTTTATTAACAAGAATAAGTGTATCTCTTATAATTGTTAGCGTTCTTAGACCCAGAAAATCCATCTTTAGCAAGCCGGCATTTTCTATTTCTTTCATGTTAAACTGGGTAACAATATCCTGTTGAGAAACCGCATTTGCCAAAGGAACAAAATCACTTACATCCCCTGGTGTAATAACAACTCCGGCAGCATGCTTCGATGCATTTCTGTTCATTCCTTCCAATACTTTTGCATATTTAATAAGATTTTGTATTTCCGGTTCTTTGGAGTTCTTCACCCATTTTAGTTCTCGCACTTCAGCAAGTGCCTTATCGATTGAATATACTTTTCCAAATTTTGAGGGAATGTACTTGGTAATTTTATTTACTGTGGGAATTGGAATTTTTAAGACTCTTGCTACATCCCTGATAACCGCTTTTGAAGATAGACGGTTGAATGTAATTATCTGGCTGACGCTTTTTTCTCCATACTTTTCTCTAACATAATCAATCACATCTCCTCTTTGATCATCGGCAAAGTCAATATCAATATCAGGCATCGATTTTCTTGCAGGGTTGAGAAACCTTTCAAATAGCAAATCGTATTTTAACGGATTGATATTTGTTATTCCAAGTGCATAAGCCACAAGACTTCCAGCAACACTTCCTCTTCCCGGACCAACAGGAATGCTTTTCTCTTTTGCCGCATTTATAAAATCCTGCACAATCAAAAAGTAGCCCGCAAATCCCATTTTTTTAATGGTGTCAATTTCATAGTTAAATCTTTCTTCAACTTCCGGTGTAATTTCAAGCTCCTTTTTTTCCAATCCTTTTGCTGCTAATAGTTCAAAATATTCATCAAGTGATTTTGCATTTGAATCTTCAGGAATGGGAAATTGCGGGAAATGATGCCCATTAAAATCAAATTTCAAATCTATTTTAGAATCGATTTCAAGAGTGTTTTCGACAGCATTATCATAATCTTTGAACAGGTTAATCATTTCGTCAGAAGATTTAAAATAAACCTGGTCGGTTCCGTATCGAAGTTTTGTGTAGTCTGCTCCACTTTTATCCGCTAAAAGTAGCAAGATATTGTGAGCTGTCGCATGTTCTTTTTCGATGTAATGACAATCGTTTGTAGCAACTAATTTTATTCCAAGTTCTTTAGAAAGTTTCGGCATCCACTCGAGTATCGGTTTATCAATTTCTTCACCGTGGTCCTGTATCTCTAAATAAAAATCATCTTCAAAAATATCTTTAAATTTTTTAGCAACTTCTCTTGCCTTATCAATTTGATTATTTACCAGGTAGGAAGAAACAACACCACCGGCACAAGCCGAGGTACAGATCAGTCCATCTCTATATTTCTCCAGCAGTTCAAGATCAATTCTTGGTTTGTAATAGAAACCTTCGGTATGCCCAAGTGTTGAAAGTTTTGAAAGATTATTATAACCGGTTTTATTTTTTGCTAACAATATAAGATGGTTATAATGTTTACTTTTTTTCCTTCCGTTATTTTCATTACTTTGTCCCCTTTCAAACCTGCTGCCATTTCTTACAATATAAGCTTCCATCCCAATGATTGGTTTAATACCAGCTTTAGTAGCTTTATTATAAAACTCGGCAATTCCGTACATCACCCCGTGATCGGTTAATGCAACAGATTTCATATTAAATTTTTTGGCTGCATTTACCAATCCATCGATTGTGCAGGCGCCATCCTGCAAACTGTAATGCGAGTGATTATGTAAATGAATAAATTCAGACATGAAAAAAATATTTGCCCTTGAAGGATAAAAATGACTTAAAAGAATTGTAAAATTCTTAACGTTAGTTTAAAGAAATACCCGATGCAAATTCAATAGGGAAATGGTACTTTTTAAATTGCCTTATGCTGCGGTGACAAATTATTAAATTTTACGACTTACCGGAATGACCAAATCCGCCCTTCCCTCTTTTACTGTGATTCAATTCTTCTGTTTCTTCTAATCTTGCCTTAAAAACTTTAGATAAAATTAATTGCGCAATTCTTTCCCCCGGTTGGATTATGAACTCTTGCTTACTAAAGTTTATTAAAATTATCTTCACTTCACCTCTATAATCCGAATCGATTGTTCCGGGTGAGTTTAAAATACCGATTCCATGCTTCGCAGCTAAACCACTTCTTGGGCGAACTTGTATCTCGAAACCTTCAGGTATCTCTACAGAAAGATTGGTTGTAATCATCTCCACTTCCATCGGTTTGAGTTTCGCCGATTCTTTAATTGCTGCGCGAATATCCATTCCCGCACTACCTGATGTGGAATAAGACGGAAGAGGAATGTTATTAAATTCTTCAGATAGGCGTTTGAATTTTATCGTTATTTCTTCAATCATAATTTATCTTCTACGCGATGCTTTAAGTTTTGATTTAATAAGTATTATTTCTCTTCTATCCACAGCAAAAAAGTAAAGATAAGAGATGAAAGCAATAAGCAGAATTGATTTTTCTAACAATGCTAAATAATAATCTTCAAATGTTACAAAATAGTAGAGCAATGCGGTTATGAAAACTCCTGTAAATATTTTAAGTATTTTATTCCATTCATAGTTTATGTGATAAAATTTTTGTGTGACTACGTAATAACCGATTGCCATAACAAGGTACGCTGCAAGAGTTGCAAGAGCAGCACCGTAAATACCAATAACGGGTATCAGTGCAAAGTTAGCAACTATATTTAATGCTGCGCCCGCACCTGCGATGAACGGCACATATAAACTTTTCTCTTCAATATAAATGCCCGCAGAAAAAATTACGTAAATACCATTAATCAAATAAGCGAAAAGAATAATTGGTACGATGTTCAATCCACTCCAATAAGCCGAACCAATTAATGAATATCCTTGTATTTGAATGTGTGCCATATCAGCCACGAACAACGAAATACCGACAACAATTATACTGCCCACAAGTGTAAAATATGTTAATATTTTTGAAAACATTTCTTTAGCGTTTTCTTCTTTTGCATTTTGTAAGAAGAACGGCTGCCAGGCATATTGGAACATATTCACAAACAGCATCATAAAAATACCCAGTTTGTAGTTTGCCTTATAGATTCCAACTGTTTTTAAATTGGTCAATCTTTCCAGTATCGGAACATCAATTACCTGCACAACCATTACTGCTAATCCTGCAGGAAGATAAGGAAGTCCAAATTTTACAAGCCGCTTAAAAAGAGTTTTGTTAAATCTAAATCTGAAGTTTTTTGCGATGGTAGGAATTAACAAAAGCAGCGAAACAAAAGATGCGATAATATTGCTCAGTAATATAGCTTCGATACCCCAGTGTAATACCAGAATTAAATACAAGTTTAGAACAAGGTTTGAACAAATATTTAATATCTTGATTATGGAAAACTTTTTTGCCTCCCTGTTCAATCTGAGTTTTAAGAATGGAATTGAACCACATGTATCCAAAAAGATGATTGCTACTGCAAGGTAAAGCAGGTAATGATATTCGGGCGGGACACCAAGTTTTACAGTAATTGA
>JBATTD010000830.1:0-1731 GCA_049670345.1 Ignavibacteriaceae bacterium | reverse complement strand
ATGTTGAGTATTCACAAAAAGAACAATTGTTTAACAAGCCGGAATATATTCAGGCAATTGAATCAACCAAAGATGGTTCAACTTATAGAATATTAAATTTAAAACAAGATGGTTCGATTGGTTCACTAAATCAAAATTCAAATTTTAACGCATACTTTTTGCAGCAGGATCTTTACGGTTTTTCCGGAATTAAGCCAAGAGCATTCCAAGATTATATGGATGTTTTAGGCAGTCCGGCAAACCCAACTCTTTGGCGAATGGCAAATGTAAAATACATTGTCTTCGATAGCCAGATAAATTATCCGGGATTGCAGCTAATTTATTCGGGAAATAAAACTTTTGTATATCAGAACACAAATACATTACCAAGAGCATACTGTGTAAACTCGATTGAAACAAAAAACGCTCTGGAGTTATTGAACGACGTAAAAAACAATCTGTTTGATCCCAAAGAGGTCGCTTATGTAGAAGATGAATCAATTACTGTGGAAGAACCAGACAGTACGGCATTTGTTAAAATAGAAAGCTATAAAGATGAAACAATAATACTCAATATAAAAGCAAGCGGAAACAACTTTCTCTTTTTAGGCGATACATATTACCCTAATGGCTGGAAAGCTTATATAGACGGTAGCGAAACAGAAATTTACAGAGTCAACCACAATTTTAGGGGAATTATAGTTCCGGAAGGTAAACATAAGATTGAGTTTATTTATTTACCGGCATCGTTTGTTATTTCTAAGTATCTTTCATTAATCCTTAGCTCATTAACTATTATCGGTTTAATAGTTGGATTTATCTTAACTAAAAAACAAAAGAATTTACCAACAACCATGTAGATATTTATTGCTTGGATAATAATGATAACATAGAAACCAGGATCGATTTCAAATCCGAGACTTTTAAGAAGTATTTTAAAAACACTTCCTGGCTTTTTGCCGAAAAAATTCTACGCATACTTATCTCTTTTTTAGTTACGGTATTAGTAATTCGTTATCTTGGTCCAGAGCAATTCGGTTTGTTAAGTTATGCAATTAGTTTTTTCGGACTGTTCTCTGCCATTTCTGTACTTGGTCTAGAAAGCATTTCCATAAGAGAGCTTGTAAAATATCCGGGGAAAAGAGACAATATCTTAGGTTCTGTTTTTCTTCTTCGTTTGGTTGGGGGAATAGTTACTGTAATCCTTATTGCATTAACACTGTTTATTTCCAACGAATCAACTGATATTTCAATTCTAATACTCATTATTTCAACATCAGCAATTTTTCAATCCTTCAGTGTAGTAGATTACTATTTTCGTGCTGAAGTAAAAGCAAAATATTCAGTTTATGTAATGATGGCTTCTGTGTTGTTTACATCATCGCTTAAAATTCTTATAATAATTTTAGAAGCACCTTTAATATATTTTGCAATCGCTTTCTCTGTTGAATTTCTTATTGCTGCTGCAGGATTTTTTACTGTTTACAAAAACAATAGTTTAAAAATTATCAACTGGAAATTTCAAAAAGAATTAGCATTAAGTTTATTAAAGGATTCCTGGCCATTAATACTTTCAGGCTTGGTTGTATCTGTTTATATGAAGATTGACCAGGTGATGATAAAAAATATGCTCAACAGTGAGGAAGTTGGTTATTATGCGGCAGCTGTAAGGTTAAGTGAAGCATGGTATTTCATACCTATTGCCTTAACCAACTCTTTATTCCCGGCAATAATTAATGCTAAAGAAATAGG
>JBATTD010000829.1:0-8586 GCA_049670345.1 Ignavibacteriaceae bacterium | reverse complement strand
GTAAAAGCCATTGCAGATGATGTTGATAAGTCGTTAAGAGACGAAGGGATAAAGTGCTGGCACAGGGAAGGGTACCAGGCATTAAGCTGGGTTCTGCTTGATTATGTTGATGTTATAGTGCACGTTTTTAAGAAAGAATCTAGGGAATTTTATAATCTTGAAAAACTTTGGGGAGATGCTGAAATTGAAAAACTAACTGATCCTGCTTATTCACCAAATACTAATTGAGTTTCTACCCTTCGGTAGGAAACTTGTTATTACAATGTAAATCCCGAATAAACTAGGTTTGTCCAATATTAAAATGATTCTTCCAGAATAACATTTAATAATTCCAATCCACTCTCCAATTTCTTATTTTTATACCTCGGAAATAAAAATCCAACAATAATCTATTAACAAAATTGAAAAACTATTTAGAAAAGATATTTAACGAAGCATCTCAGCAATTAAAATATCTATCCGATGTTGAATTGATATTTGAAATCCCAAAAACCATCTCACACGGAGATTTTTCGTGTAATGTTGCCATGATGCTAACAAAAAAGTTAAATAAAAATCCAAGACTTATTGCTGAAGAGATTATTTCGAACCTTAAATATGATGAAGATATTGTTCAAAAAATTGAGATTGCCGGACCAGGTTTTATCAATTTCCTTTTTACCCCTTCATTTATTGCAAAGGTGATAGAAAATATTTTAACAAAAAAAGAAAACTACGGAAGAACAGATAAGCACAAGGGTAAGAAGGCAAATGTAGAATTCGTTTCGGCGAATCCAACCGGACCCCTAACAGTAGGGCATGGAAGAAATGCGGTTATCGGGGATACTGTTGTAAATATGCTTGAAGCAATAGGGTATGAGGTTGAAAGAGAATATTACTTTAACAATGCCGGCAGACAAATGCGTGTCCTCGGTGATTCGGTGAAACAACGGTACTTGCAGTTATTGGGTGACAAAATTGATTTCCCTGAAGATTACTACCAGGGAGAATACATTAAAGAAATAGCAGCGGAAATGGTTAAGGAATTTGGTAATTCATTAAGGAATGAAAAACCGGAAGGAAAATTTAAAGAGAAAGCTGAACAGGCAATCTTTAATGACATTAAAAAATCCTTGAAACTCCTCGGAATGGAATTCGATATATTCTCTAATGAAAATTCTCTTTTCGAGGAAGGAAAAATTGAAGCTCTCCTAAATGCATTTAATGAGAGAAACCTTTCGTATAAAAAAGATGATGCTATATGGCTGAAATTTACCGAGCTGGGCGGAGAGCAGGATAAAGTAATTGTCAAATCAACAGGCGAGCCGACTTATCGATTACCTGATATTGCATATCATATTACAAAGTTTGACAGGGGATACGATTTGATGGTTGATATTTTCGGTTCTGATCATGCAGCAGCGTATCCAGATGTATTAGCAGGATTACAAGCCCTTGGTTATGATGCAGATAAGGTGAAAGTAATTATCTATCAGTTTGTAACTATAATGGAAGACGGGGAAGTGGTTAAAATGTCTACGAGAAAAGCTAACTATGTTACACTTGATGAATTGGTTGAGGAAGTGGGCAGCGATGTTGTGCGTTACTTTTTTAATATGAGAAATACTTCTTCACATATGAATTTTGATTTAACACTTGCCAAAAAACATTCTGATGAAAATCCCGTTTTTTATTTACAGTATGCTCATGCAAGGATTTGCTCAATCCTTAGAACTGTGATAGAGGAAAAGATTGTATCCTCGGTAAAAAATTTAGATTTACTTGTAAAAGATGAAGAGCAGCAACTACTTAAAAAGCTCAACCGGTACGAGGAAGAAATACTATATGCTTCCGAAAATTTTGAGCCGCATAAGGTTTGTACTTATCTGGAAGAGCTTGCAGCGGCATTCCATAAATTTTACACGTTTTGTAGAATTCTTGGAAGTGAAAAGAAATTAGCCGAAGCAAGGTTAGCTCTTGCCGAAGCTACGAAAATAGTGTTGCAAAACGGTTTGGGTATTTTGGGAGTTACTGCACCAGATCGGATGTAAACGATTGAGTTTAAGTGCAATTTATTTTAAGTTGCAACTACCTGGCTTAAATGGATGCGAATAGCGGCTTAAGCAAAATGTAATCCCCTTTCTTTTGACTACTATACTGGTGGGAATGACTGCCTACCGCAGGAAGGTTCTCATATAAGTAGAAAGGAGCGAGCGGGTGATAAATAAACCGAGGGATTGGTGTAACGAGTGTTTAGCCTGAAGTTGATCTTGGAGATATATATGCACAGGTTTGTATAAAACTCCGGCAGTGTGATTTGAATCATTTCTATTAATTATAATTGTTATATCTTGTTGGCAGTAAAAAAGGAAATTTGTATATGATGAAACCATCGGATAAAAATATTTCTCGAATTAGAATAATATTAATTAGCGCGTTTCTTTTTTCATTGAGCTCTATTTCTTGCTCTGATGATGAGGGTTCTGGTCAGCAATTTTCGATGCCTCCAATGCCGGCCGAAGTTGTTTTGGTAAAGATGAGAAAGATGACGGATACTTTTGAAGCTGTCGGTACATTAGAAGCAATTGAAGAGATCACTATTGTGTCTGAGATTGATGCGGTTATAAAAAGTCTGCCTTTCAAGGAAGGAAGTTTTATTAAGCAGGGAGATCTGATTGCTCAGTTGGATGATATACAGCTTGCTGCAGAGTTTGCCCGGGCAGAAGCGTTGTATGTTCAGAGCCAGACAAATTATAATCGTATAAAAATTCTTGCAGAAAAGAATTTAAGTTCCAATCAGGAGTTGGATGATGCACTGGCTGCACTAAAAGTTGCTGAAGCAAATTTAGAATTCGCGGAGGCACGTCTGAGTAAAACAAAGATAATGGTTCCTTTCGATGGCATAATTGGTACAAGAAAAATTAATGTGGGAGACTTCATCAGGATTGGACAGGAAATTACACAGCTTGCAAATCTTAATAATCTTCGCGTGCTATTTTCAGTACCTGAGAGTTTTTTAGGTGAGTTAAAAACCAATTCATCAATAGTAATTTATTCAACAGTTTTTCCAGGATACGAAGTTGAAGGAAAGATCATTGCGATTGAACCGATATTAAATTCTGAAACGCGCAATGTTAATGTAGTCGGTTATTTAAAAAACCCCGGGCAGAAATTTCGCTCCGGTATGTCTGCTAACATTGTTGTGGCTTTAAGCGAGCGGCCCAATGCATTGATAATTCCCAATCAAGCAGTATTTGCAAGCGGCGACCAGAGTTTTGTGTATGTTGTTCAGAAAGATAGTTCGGTTACTCAAGTACCAGTAACGCTCGGCTTACAACTATCCGATGTTGTCGAGGTTTTGAATGGATTACAAAATGGTATGCAGGTTGTACAAGCTGGTCATCAAAAGCTATTCCCCGGTGCAAAGATACTCCCTGTTATAATGGAAAGTGATTCTGCATCTCAAAAAAACAATTAATGAGTTTACCCTCTTACGGTTTTATTAAGGAGATTATAGAATGAAATTGAGTCATATTTCAATTCAGCGACCGGTATTGGCAACAGTGCTGAGTTTGACTTTAGTTCTTTTCGGAGTTATTTCATTTACACAATTGCCTGTTCGTGAATATCCCGATATTGACCCCCCGATTATCTCCGTTATTTCACTTTACCGTGGTGCAAGTTCCAGTGTTGTTGAAACTGAAATTTCTGATGTGCTCGAAGAGCAGTTTGCAACTCTTGAAGGTGTTAAAACTATAACTTCTACAAGTACAGAAGGTGGTTCGGTAATTACAATTGAGTTTGAGTTAAATCGTGATGTTAACGAAGCAGCAAATGATGTTCGTGATAGAGTATCACGAATCAGGGGAATACTTCCACGGGAAATTGAGGATCCGGTTATCTCAAAAGTTGATGCAAATGCTCAGGCAATTGTATGGCTTGGGCTTTCAAGTACAAAGCATTCCGGATTGGAATTAACTGAATTTGCTGAACTTGTACTCAAAGAAAAGATTCAACGTCTTCCCGGTGTTGGATCTGTTATTTTGGGAGGAGAACGCCGTTATGCAATGAGAGTTTGGCTTGATCCTCTTCGACTGGCTGCTCATCAGCTTACGACGTACGATATTGAAGCAGCTATTCGGAAGGAGAATGCAGAAATTCCGGGAGGCAGGGTTGAAGGTGAAAAAAGAGAATTTTCTGTTCGCACGAGAGGCGAACTTTCAACACCTGAGGGATTTGGAGCAATCATAGTATCACAAAAAGGCAATGATTTTGTACGACTTCGGGATGTTGCTGATGTTAATGTTGGAGCTGAAGATGAGAGAACCATTGCTCGCTGGAACGGGGAGCCTGCTATTGGATTGGGTATTGTAAAACAATCAAAAGCCAGTACCGTTGATGTTGCAGCAGAAATTCGGGCAGCCTTAGTTGAACTCGATAAACTATTGCCTGAAGGTATGAAACTCGATGTTGCATACGATAGTTCACTTTTTATTAATGAATCTATATTAGAAGTGCAGGAAACTTTGCTGATCGCTTTAGCTTTGGTAGTTCTTGTTGTACTGGCATTTCTAAAAAGCTTTAGGGCTACAATAATACCAACGCTGGCAATTCCCATCTCAATAATTGGTTCACTTTCTGCGGTTTATTTTGCAGGATTCACAATAAATATATTAACACTGTTAGGTTTGGTTCTTTCTATCGGACTTGTTGTCGATGATGCCATTGTTGTTCTTGAAAATATTTTCCGTCACATGGAGTTAGGTAAATCCCGCTGGCAGGCGGCTATTGACGGCAGTAAAGAAATCGGGTTTGCTGTTGTATCAACAACAATAGCTCTCATTGCTGTTTTTGTCCCGCTTGCTTTCTTATCCGGTAATGTGGGAAGACTCTTCAATGAGTTTGGAATTGCTGTTGCAGTAGCGGTATTGATTTCAGGTTTTGTTGCTCTAACATTAACACCTATGCTTTCATCAAAAATATTAAAACCACTGCATGGAACCGGGAAAGGCTGGGCTTCGCGATCATTTGATTCTTTCTTTGAAGCTTTAAACAGGATTTATGACCGCTCATTAAAAGCAGCGTTGCGCCATCCTGTAATTATTTTATTAAGTGGATTAGTTTTATTTCTAGTTACATATTTTCTATTTATTCTTTTACCGAGTGAACTTGTTCCCATTGAGGATCGCGGTATTGCTTTCGGAATTGTGATTGCACCGGAAGGAGCTACACTCGAATACACTGATTCTTACGTACGTGTAATTGAGTCAATAGTGCTTCCGCTCCCTGAACGAGATGGTCTTTTTACAGCTACAGGCCTAAGTTTTGGTGGGCCCGGCAGCGTAACAAATAGCTTTATGTTTCTAAATTTGAAGCCTCGCAGTGAAAGGGACAAATCACAGCAGCAAATTGTTCAGGAACTTTTTCCCCAGTTATTTTCTATTCCGGGTGTACTGGCATTTGTTGTCAACCCGCCAAGTCTCGGATCAAATTTTTCATCCAGTCCGATTGAATACGTACTTCAGGGAGATAGTTATGAAGAATTAAATAATGCCATCGGTATTATGATGAGTGAAGCAATGAAGCTTGGATATCTTATTAATCTCGATACTGATCTTAAGTTGAACAAACCTCAACTTGATATCCATATAGACCGCGAACGTGCATCCGGTTTAGGATTATCAGTCACAGATATCGGTTCTACCCTGGAAACTTTTTTGGGTGGCAGAGTTGTAACTGATTTTAAGCGGGGAACAAAACAATACGATGTAATATTGCAGATGACACCCGACGCCCGTTCAACACCTGACGCAATTCAAAATATCTATCTTCGTGGAAAGGGTGGTCTTGTTCCACTTGCCAACGTTGTGAGAGTAGATAATACAGTTGCTCCGAAAGAACTGAATCATTACAACCGTATCCGGTCGGCCACATTATCAGCATCATTAATTCCCGGTGTAACAATAGGACAGGCATTGGATGATCTTGATCGGATTGCGAATGAAAAACTACCGCCTGGAATTAAGCGCGAATATGCGGGTCAATCACTGGAATATAAATCTTCCAGTTCAGCACTTTATTTTATGTTCCTGCTGGCTATCATTTTTATTTATCTCGTACTTTCTGCTCAGTTTGAAAGTTTTGTGCATCCTTTTACAATTCTTCTATCAGTTCCGCTTGCAGTTTTTGGTGCGCTTTTTACCTTATATGCATTTGGTGAAAGTCTGAATATCTATTCCCAGATCGGGTTGATCATACTCATAGGGCTTGTTACAAAGAACGGAATTCTAATAGTTGAATTTGCAAATCAGCAGAGAGCACAAGGATTGAGTTTGATTGATGCTGCTGTTAAAGCAGCTACCATTCGTTTACGCCCAATACTGATGACCTCGTTCGCGACTATTTTCGGAATCTTACCAATTGCGATCGGGCTCGGTGCGGGAGCAGAATCACGCAGACCATTAGGATTGGTTGTTGTTGGTGGAATGCTGTTTTCAACTTTTCTTACATTAATAATAATTCCTGTAGTTTATACTTTACTCTCACGAATTACGAGCACATCAAAAACTTCAATTGAAAATAATGTTATAACTGATGTTATTGAAAATGAAATCAGTAATGATAGTAACCGAATCTAAAAAATGCTGTAACTAATTTTGTTTCCAACCTATGATTTATATTGTTTGGGCATTTTAGGAGTTAATGCACCTGGAAGGATGTAAAAAATTAAATATGAATTTTGATGATGAAGCCCGGGATTGGGATAATGACCCGAAGAAAACTGAAAGAGCGATAATATTTGCGAAAGAAATAAATGATTTCATAAAACCGGAGAAAACTTTGAATGCACTTGAATTCGGTTGTGGAACAGGATTGCTTAGTTTTCAATTAAAAGATTATTTTAATACAATAACTCTTGCAGATAATTCTGAAGGAATGATAAAAGTTTTGCAGAATAAGATTGTTAAAGAAGGAGTAAAAAATTTTAAGCGGCTTCATATTGCTTCATTGGAAAGTGATCTAAAATTAAATGAGTACGATGTGATCTATACATTAATGACGCTGCATCATATACCGGATGTTAACAATATTGTAAAGATCTTTAATTCTATATTGAAAAGGGGAGGGTATTTATGCGTTGCTGATCTGGTTAAGGAAGATGGTTCTTTTCATTCTCATCACGATAATTTCGACGGACACAATGGATTTGACAGAAACGAACTGAGTGTCATTTTATCAAATAACGGTTTTAATGTAGAATATTATAAGATATGCTTCGAGATCGAGAAAGAAATGGATGATATGATTAAAAAATATCCATTGTTCATAATGATCTGCAAAAAGATAACATAGCTTGTTTCGGCTTCGCTCAACAAGTGGTAAATAAACATGAAATTATTTTGCTATTATTATGTATTATTCCGAGCATAATAATTTGCTAATATATTCTTATTGTTTCCTGAGGTGTAAAAAATGCACTTATACTCTTTCCTAAAAAATCTTACACTTTATTGTTTGCTGATAGCTTTAAGCTCGTGTTCGGGCAACAAAGATGGGACCCGCAAAAAAGTTAATCCTTTCGAACTTACAGATGTAACTTTATTAGATGGTCCATTTAAAAATGCAACCGAATTAAACAGACAGGTTTTGCTTAATTATGAGCCGGATAGATTTCTAGCAAAGTTTAGAATTGAAGCTGGGCTAAAACCAAAAGCCAAACATTATGAGGGATGGGAGTCGGAAACGCTTGCCGGGCATAGTCTAGGTCATTATTTAAGTGGCTGTGCATTAATGTATCAAACTACAAATGATCAACAGTTTCTTGAAAGGGTAAAATATATTGTAGATGAATTAGAAGAATGCCAGCTTGCTGATGGTAATGGGTATATCGGTGCAATTCCAAACGGCAAAAAAATATTTGAAGAAGAAGTGGCAAAGGGCGATATAAGATCACAGGGCTTTGACCTGAATGGAATTTGGGCACCTTATTACACACAGCATAAGGTAATGGCAGGTTTACGGGATGCCTATCATTTATGCAGTGTAGAAAAGGCATTGCAAATTGAAACTAAATTTGCCGACTGGCTTTACACAATTGTAGAAAACTTAAATGATGAACAGATTCAAACAATGCTGGAGTGTGAGCATGGCGGAATAAATGAAGTGCTAGCTGAACTTTATGCCGATACTAATAATGAAAAATACCTTACATTATCAAGAGTATTTCACCACAAAGCTATTTTAGATTCCCTTGCAGCGGGAGTAGATATATTGCCCAATAAACATGGCAATACGCAAATCCCAAAATTAATTGGTTTAGCAGAAAGGTATGAAATAAGCGGTGATATAAATGATAAAAAAGCTGCAGAATACTTTTGGGAACGTGTAGTTTATCATCACTCTTATATTACAGGCGGGCATGGTAATCATGAATATTTTGGACAACCTGATCAGCTGCGCAACCGGCTCAGTAACGAGACAACTGAAACCTGTAATGTTCATAATATGCTTAAGTTGTCCCGTCATCTGTTTGAGTGGAATCCGAGGGCTGATGTGGCCGACTATTATGAAAGAGCGCTATTCAACCAGATTCTTTCATCACAGCAT
>JBATTD010000828.1:0-1680 GCA_049670345.1 Ignavibacteriaceae bacterium | reverse complement strand
AGCTACGATCATTATTTATAAATTTAATAGAAAATTCCATTGAATCAATGAACAGAGGTGGAGAAATTGAAATATCTTCTGAACTAAAAGGGGATCAATGCTATATCTATGTTAAAGATAATGGATGTGGTGTGAATTGTGTGGAGAATATTTTTGAGCCATTCGTTACAACAAAATCAACCGGTACAGGTCTCGGTTTACCGATAGTAAAAAATATTATAGATAAACATCATGGATCAATAAAATTAGTTACTTCTAAACGAGGAGAAACACTTTTTGAAATAATTCTTCCATCGAAGGGGGGAAGAATTGGAAAAACTACTGATAATTGATGATGACGAATCAATAAGAGAGTCTTTAAGAATTACCTTATCACAAGCCGGTTATAATGTATTTATTGCAGAAGACGCAGAAAGAGGACTAGAACAACTCGATAGATTTCATCCTGATTTAATTATATGTGATTTAAAACTTCCGGGAATGAGTGGAATTGAATTTCTTAAAAGAGTGAAAACATCCAACAGCCATCTTCCATTCATAATGATTACCGCTTATGATGACTCCCATTCTACTATAGAAGCTATTCAGCAAGGGGCTTACGATTATATTGAGAAACCCCTTGATGTTGAAAGGTTAAAAGTAACTGTAAGGAGGGCATTAGAAGGAAGAAAGATAAGTGAACATCTTTCGGTAACAATTTCAAAAGACTTAGACGAGTATAAGCTTGAGAATAGTTTTATCGGGAAAACCCCTGTAATGAAAGAAATTTTAAAAAAGATTGGTAAGGTATCAACCAACCGGGTTAGTATTCTTATTCAAGGGGAAAGCGGAACGGGGAAAGAATTGATTACAAAAGTAATCCATTACTCCGGCATTACTAAAACAGAACCTTTCATTGCTGTAAATTGTACTGCACTTTCAGAATCACTATTGGAAAGTGAGTTATTCGGACATGCTAAAGGTGCCTTTACCGATGCAGTAACAGAAAAAAAAGGGAAATTTGAACTTGCCGGTGAAGGTACAATTTTCCTTGATGAAATTTCAGAAATGTCTACTAATCTTCAGGTAAAATTATTAAGAGTAGTGCAAGAAAAAGAATTTGAAAGAGTAGGTGGTGAAATTACAATTCCTATGAATGCAAGGATTATTGCCGCAACAAATCGAAACTTACAAAAATATGTTGATGAAGGTAAATTCAGAGAAGACCTTTATTACCGGTTACATGTGTTTAAAATTGAGGTTCCTCCGCTGAGGGAACGATGTGAAGATATTCCCGATCTTGTGATCCATTTATTGGGAAAAATAGATAAAAATCTTCATAAGGATGTTAGGAAAATTCCGATTGAAGTGATGGAAATGCTTCAAAATCATGAGTGGACTGGTAATATTCGCGAACTTGAAAACACGCTGCTACAGGCAGTGGTTTTATCTAACGGAGATATACTTGAAGCTGAGAATTTACTTTTTAAGAAAGTTGAAATGACCAAAAAAGAATTTGAGCAGAGAGAAAATTGGAGCCTTAATGAAGCGAATAAGTCTCACATAAAATTTATTCTTGATAAAGTCAATTGGAATAAAACCAAAGCTTGTAGAATATTAAAGATATCAAAACCTACACTGAACAAAAAGATTGAAGAATTCGGACCATAATTACTTATCTGCTGTTATTTACCCCAGACG
>JBATTD010000827.1:0-8679 GCA_049670345.1 Ignavibacteriaceae bacterium | reverse complement strand
GACATCTTTAATCCATCAGTAAATGAAGCGTGACTGTACTTATCGTAGATTACTAAATCGTTATTGTTCAACAATGCGGTTATCAATCCCACATTTGCTCCGTACCCGCTTGAAAATATTAGTGCATCCTCACATCCTTTAAGTGCTGCAAGTCTTTCCTCCAGTTCTTTGTGAAGAATTGTATAACCGTTTAGTAAAGGTGGGCCCCCAATACCAACACCAAACTTATTTATTATTCCAGTTACATATTCTTTTACATACGGATGATTTGCTAAACCCATGTAATTATTTGAACCAAACATTAGCATTGGTTTTACATGACCCGTATAGGAATCAATAACATCAACCTGCCGATCTGATGCACTTATAATACAACGCATATGCTGCATCTCTTTTCTTGTTGTAAGACCTTTAATAAATTCTGAAAAGAAGTCTAATTTTTTATGGAAACTCATTTTCCTACCTTTAAGCAGAATATCCCGCAAGTCGAAATTCTCTCCGCCTTTATAATCATTTGTTGCTAACATTATCACACCTTTTAGTTTTAAATAAATTTTATATTGTTTCTACAAGTGAATCTAAATCAGATTTAGCAGAGATGTGTCAGGGAGATGTAAGAAGATTGTCAAAATATTGTCATTTACTATTTTGTAATGAGCTGTCAATCTCTAAAAGAGATTTTAGATAGGAATTTAAGTTGAAGTTTTTCCGGCTGGCAATATTCCGAATTCTTTCTGTGGGTAATTGAACCAGTTTATCGTTTATGTTAAGGTAAAATCCTTCTTTACTTTGAATTTCTCCTATCCGTAAAAAATGAAGTGAGTGTTGAGATGATATATTTTCTAAAATTGATTCTTTTTCTGCTGGTACAGTAAAAATTAACTCGAACTCACCGTGCTGACCCGCTAATAAAAACCATAATGGCAGACCGGATTCATATATGATTGATTTTGAGTTATTATCTAATTTCCCGATCCAGTCCGAATCCATTTTTATACCCACATCATTCAATCTCATTATTTGATCTAGCGCAGCAATTGCCCCATCACTTGTATCAATACAGCTGGATGCAATCCCCCAAATAGCTTTGCCCGCTTTTAGTTTAGCAACCGGCTTGTACTCTATTTGGCATTCTGTTTCTGCTAATTGTGTTAATGCATATGCGTTACCAATACCCAACTTTCCTGTTGTATAAAGTACATCACCTGGTTTGCATCCAGTACGCGTATTGAACATTTTATTTTTTGTTATGCCAATGGCTGTGGCTGAGATCATTAATTGCTTCCCAAAGTTTGTATCACCTCCAATTACATAAGAACTGCATTCCTTGCAGGCATCGCTTATGCCGTTGTGCATTTTTGATCTGAAACTATCATCAAGGAATTCCGGATGTATCTCAGAAATTAAAACACCAACCGGTGTCGCACCGACTGCAGCAAGATCACTCATATTAACCATTACACTCATCCATCCAATTAAATAAGGATCTTTATAAATGCCCTCCTCAATTTCTTCAACTATTGAATCTGTAGTTACAGCTAACTGATCATTTTTCAGAAGGTTTATATTCAAAAGCTCTGAATCACTCTCCTGAAGTTTGTTGATTTGAATCGGGGAGCGATTATAATTTTTGGTAATATCTTCAATTAACTTATTCTCAATTATTGAATTTAGTTTATACATACCCCGATCCTTTTTTTTAACAACGAAAATCGTGCGCAATGAGTTGTGATTATTTCTCCATCGAACTCTACTTTAAATGGTTTTTCAGCTTTTATTAATATTGAACTTGATTGTGATGAATTGAATACATTAGCGGCATCTGTTCTATTATTCTGCAATTGATGCAATAATTTTATCAGTTTAATTTTAGTTGTATTACTGAGCAAGTGAATATTAAGTAATCCATTCCTATAATTGGGTGTATAATTTAATTTCAGGTTACCCGAGATATATGGGCTTTTAGTGATTGCAAGATTTGAAACTTTAAATATTTTAGATTTGTTCTTGGAGTCAATCATCTCTAGTTCGATATTTTTGTATCGCATAATTGTGCGTATAGCTGAATAAATAATTGCGGCACCCGTATTCATTCTTTTAAAAAATTTGAGAATAAAATTAGGGTGATTAAAAAAATAATTTGCTTCTGCCGTTACTCCTATGCTTGAATTTATGAGAAAGTACTTATTGATTCTTTTTCCGTTGTCAACATAAGTTACACATCCAATATCTCTTTCTTTAGTAGCAGTAAAATCAATTTTACAAGGTATGCCATTGATAAGGTGACTTGAATTCATCGGTTTGTGGAAATCGTTGCTTGAGCCAAGACCAATTGCTCCGATTTGGATATCATCAATTATTGTTTTTGATGGATTAGATAAGATTTCATTCAATAAGTAATTGATGGTTCCATCACCCCCGGCTGCAATAAATTTTCTTTCCCCCTTTAATATTGCATTTGAAATATCCGAATTCTCATATGAATTTTTATCCACTTTATGACCTGCTTCAAATTCAACAATAGGAAGTGAATTTTTAATTCTATCCCATTTCTTTAATGCGTTCCCCGCATTAGCTCGAGTATTTAATAGTAAAAACATCTCTAACCTATATTTGATTCTTAGATGGTCTGAATTTTAATACGATTGAAAAGCAAAAGTAAAAAATGAATAAGTGGAGTATCCATTCCGGCTTTTGAGAAGCTATGATTGCAGATAGCAGTAAAACATAACTTTTCACCGACGGAACCACAGCAATATAAGCTTCAGAATCTTTCTTAATATCACGCAAAAGAAGTTGAGTTGTCAGAACATTAAATGCTCCGATTACTAGAAAAAATAATGATGGAATCAGCGGTAGTAAACTTAGAATATTGTTGTAAGAATCGAATATAGCTAATAATGTAAAGATCACTGCGGAAATTCCAAATATATCACTCACAAAAGAAGCCCACTTTTTACCATATACAACTGGAAGCGTATTATATCCGGTTGCTCTGTCTGCTTCTATATCTTTAAAATAACCTACAAGAACAAAATTTGAGTATGCAAAAAAAACAGCAGCGATTGTAAATAAAAACTTGGAGGAGAAATCTATTGACATTCCCTTACAACCGCTCAGATATGCCATAAGAAAAAGTAATGCAACAATCCAGGAGTTGTAAAATGGACCTGCCCACCATTTCTTTTTAAAAATTGTATAGGTTGCCAATCCAAAACCTGCAGTTATACCAAGTATCAGAGATGGTGAATAAAAAATGCTGAAGACAGTTATACAATATGTTAACCCTAAAGCACTGATAATTAGAAATTCTGTACGGCTCACAATGCCTTGAGTCAGAGGTCGGTAAGGTGATGAAATTGAGTCGGTATCTATTTGGAAACAATCTGTTAGTGCCTGACCAAATCCGTAGGATAAAAATGAAGCTGAAAATATAAGCATACCCTCTGCTAAGTTGATGTTACTTACAAACGAAAGACCTGCAATCCCGGTAATTCCGGAAATAAATAACAAATAAGGTCTCATCGTTATGAAATAAGCTCTTATAAAAGATGGTGAAAGTAACTTGTATGTATGAACCGAATATTGATTTTGCATTTTCTCATTCCTTTCTAATTTTAATTTCTGTTGGAATGATACATAGTTGATTGAACTCAATTGTCATCATTTTGTCATCATTTTGTAAAATTTTAATTATTCCTCAATTTCAGTTGAAACAAAGCAAAATTGTAATTAAATTTTACATATTCTCTTATTAACTTTCAAAAGTATCTTTTACTAACGTTTTGCAATAATTTGAAATGTGAAAAAGTGGTAATATTTGATTTTTTTGAGTAATTATAATTGGCATTCTGATTGGTAATAGGAATACAAACAAATTATTACATAGGAGGTTACTACAATGGCTCTATTTTTAATGATTGGATTAGTTACAGTTGGTGTAATGCTTTATGCCGGCGTGATGTTATACAGTCTTAAAAGAGAATCAGACCAAATATTTAGCTGATACTTTTTACTCTATGTTTAGTGGTTAAGATGATCCCTGTCAAAATGTTAGATGGCAGGGATTTTTTTTGTCCTCTTCATTAACATTTCTTTTATATAATCAGATAAATTTGCTAATTTAAATTCACTTTTATTAGTTCTATGATTTAAAGGGAAATATGTGAGGGTTCTGCTCATACGATAACTTTCTTTTCGATTCGTTATTTAAATACCAAAATGTTAATGAGGAATGATTATCAGTTTCCTTTAAATACTGTAAAGTTCTGTCACTAACAAGTTTTTTTTATTATTGGTCATTAATTTTTTAATCTAATTATTGTGTCAAATCAAGAAGCGAATAAAAAACCACGGGCTTTCACAAATATTTTTCTTCATCTTCATCCTGCAACAGTAAGAAGGGAAGCAATAGCATTCAACCGTACGTTCGGTCTTGGTGGAATGGCTGCACTGTTAATTGTAATTCAGTTTGTAACAGGAATTATGCTTCGTTTTTACTACGAACCTTTTCCTGGTCTTGCGTATGATTCAATCATTTTACTACAAAACAATGTTTTATTTGGAAGACTGATCAGGAACATTCATCATTGGAGTGGAGTGTTTTTGGTTATTATAACGTTTCTTCATTTTCTGAGGGTGTTCTTAACCGGAGCTTATCAAAAACCGAGAGAAGTAAATTGGATAATTGGTTTAATCTTGTTTGCACTAATCATCTTCTCAAACTTTACAGGATATTTACTCCCCTGGGATCAGCTTGCTTACTGGGCAATAACAGTTAGTACAAGCATATTGCAGTATATTCCTTTAATCGGGAACAGCTTAAGAGAAATTGTATTAGCCGGAAATGAAGTTAATGCAGATACACTTTTAGTTTTTTATAATTTACATAGTTCGGTGCTGCCAATATTAATTTTACTTTTGATGGCTTATCACTTCTGGCGTGTAAGAAAAGCCGGCGGGATTATAATTCCTAATAGTTCGGAAGAAAAAATTACTGTACCTACTTATCCAAATCTCGTATATAAAGAGGGAGTTATTGCGCTTGTACTTATTGCTGTAATTCTTGTATTTGCCGTCTTCGCAAATGCCCCGCTCCTTGATAAAGCAGATCCCAATTACAGTTTAAATCCTACAAAAGCTCCCTGGTATTTTGCGGGCATACAAGAATTACTCATGCACTTTCATCCTTTCTTTGCAGGATTCTTTATACCGCTTTCAGCAATCGTTCTTGTTTCATTCATTCCATTTTTAGATTATAAAGAAAAGGCAACAGGAAATTGGTTTCATTCAGAAAAGGGAAAAAGAACTGTAAATATTTCTATCGTCTTTTCATTTTTTATAACAATAATTTTTGTATTGGCAAGTGAGTATTTGGTTAACTTTGAAGCATTGTTTCCCGGTCTTCCTGCATTTGTAAGTAATGGTTTGATTCCTTTCCTGATTTTATTTTTAATTTTATGGCTTTACTATCAATTCATCAGAAAGAAATTTAGTTTATCATTAACCGAATCAGTACAAGCATTATTCGTTGTAATATTAACATCATTTACATTATTAACTTTAATTGGGATATTTTTCCGGGGAGTTGATATGGCTTTAACTTTTCCCTGGAATTTATAGATAATGAAAAAGAAAAAATCGCATACAAAAAAAAAATTAGAGAAGAAAAAAGAATCTGCTGAAGAACAAAGCTCTCAACCTGCTGAAAGCAGAAGAACGTTTCTAAAAAAAGTTTGGGCAGGTTTAGGTGTTTTAGCCGGAATTGAATTTGCCGCGGTTATCTTCGGTTTCCTTTTCTCTGGTAAAGGTAATAAAAATGTTTATGTACCAAAGCAAATGGTTGAAGCAGGACCTGTAAATTCATTTCAACCAAACTCCGTAACTCCTTTTAGAGGTGGAAGGTTTTATTTAACAAGATTAGAGGATGGAGGATTCATAGCAATCTCGCTTCGGTGCACTCATTTGGGATGTTCAATCGAATGGGAGGATGAAAAGAAAAGATTTATCTGTCCCTGCCATTCATCTGCGTTTGCAATGAACGGTGATGTTCAAAATCCACCCGCACCAAAAGCCCTTGATTACTATCCTGTTATCATAGAGGATGGAATAATTAAAGTTGATGTTGGTACCAAGCTGCAAAGAGAGCGATACAGTAAAGATCAAATAGTTTATGCATAGATGTTATGAATAGTATCTGGAAAAAAACAGGAATAACAGCAACGCTGATAATCGTATTTATGATACCGTTATCACTCCTGCTTAACAAAACATCAAATCAAACCATTGAAAAGAAGGCAGAGTTTGTTGGTGGTAAAGAATGCATAAGCTGCCATCAGATAGAATATAATTTGTGGAATGAATCCGATCACGATAATGCAATGAATGTTGCAAATGATTCGAGTGTTGTTGGAGATTTTAATAATGCAGAATTTTTTTACAATGGAAAGACTCACAAATTCTATAAAAGTGATGGAAAATTCTTTGTTTACACCGAAGGACCAAAGGGGGAGATGCAGGAATTTCAAATTACACACACATTTGGTGTGCGTCCGCTTCAGCAATATTTAATTCCTTTTGAGAACGGTAAGTACCAATGTCTTCCAATTGCATGGAATACGGAGAAAAAAGAATGGTATCATCTTGTTGATAGTGTTTACAGTGATCAAAAAATAACAACAACCGATTGGCTTTACTGGACAAATCAAGGACAGAACTGGAACGGGATGTGTGCCGAATGCCATTCAACAAATCTGAATAAGAATTATAATCTTGAAACAGAAACATTCAACACAACCTGGTCTGATATTGATGTAAATTGTGAAGCTTGCCACGGACCTGGCTCCGAACATATTGAATGGGCAAAACTTCCTGAGATGGCACGCAGCTACGATAACAATATGGGATTGGTTCTTAAAACCAGCGGTACAACCTCAAAACAATTTATAGAGGCTTGTGCTCCTTGCCATTCGCGAAGAACATCTTTTGGTGTGAATGCTCATACAACGGGTGATTTTTTTCAAAATCATTTACCTCAATTACCTTCACCACCAAATTATTTTATTGATGGGCAGATACTCGAAGAGGTGTATGTGTACGCTTCATTCACACAGAGCAAAATGTATATGAAGGAAGTTATTTGCAGCGATTGTCATGATTCACACAGCATAAAATTTAAGTTTGAAGATAATGCACTTTGCACGCAGTGCCATCGTGCAGATGAATATGATACTTACGATCATCATTTTCATAAATATAAAAATGAAGAAGGGCAGCCTGTGACCAGCAAGTTTGGTGATAAAATAGAAGTTGGTGAAGGCGCATTATGTAAAACCTGCCACATGCCCGGCAGGTACTATATGGGTGTTGATTTCAGAAGAGACCATAGTTTCAGAATACCTCGTCCTGATCTTACAATCAAATTGGGTACACCCAATGCCTGTAACGATTGCCATGCTGATAAATCAGCAGAATGGGCACAGAAATATATTACAAAGTTTTACGGTGAAAAGAGAAAATATCATTACGCCACAACTTTTGCAGAAGCTCGCGATTTAAAAGAGGGGACAGATGCTCTACTAATAAAAATAATAAAGGATGATCTTTATCCTGAAATAGTAAGAGCATCGGCCGTTGAATATCTTGTTGGTTATCAAAATGAAAGATCATATAATGTAATTAAAGAGATGTTAAATGATCCTGAACAAATTGTAAGAATAAGTGCGATAAATTCATTTATTGCAACTGATCCGCAGCATTTAATTAGTTTGCTTTCTCCTCTTCTAAATGATCCACAAAAAGCTGTAAGAATTCAGGCAGCAAATAAGTTATCGATGTTGCGAAAAGAAGAATTTACAGAAGCACAGTATAGAACGCTTACCAAAGTTTTAGATGAATATTTTGAAACGCTTAAATACTCAGCAGATTTTCCTGCAGGAAGATTTAATCTTGGCAACTACTATTCCGATAAAGGCGATGTTGTTAATGCTGAAAAGAATTACAAAAAAACAATTGAATTTGATAGTTTGTTTTATCCCGCAAAATCTAATCTGGCTATGCTTTACTATAACATTGGTAAGTTAAATGAAGCAGAAGAACTGTTTATCGATCTGATAAAAAATAATCCTGAATATCAGGAAGGAAATTACTATTTGGGATTACTCTATGCCGAACAGAAGAGGTATAACGAAGCAGCAGACGTTCTTGAAAAAGCGGCATTACAAAAAGATCCGAATCCAAGAATATTTTATAACCTAGGGCTGATATACCAATATCTTCAGGAATTTAAAAAGGCAGAGTCATCTTTGTTAAAAGGAAATAGTCTTTTACATAACAACTTTGATATGATTTATGCACTTTCAAATTATTATTATCAGCAGGGGAATTTTTCTAAAGCTCTTCAGTACGCAAATGAATTGAAGGTAAAATTTCCATCAAAACCAGACGGGCAGAGTCTTCTCAATCACATAAAAAGTCATATGTAATTTTTTCTTTTGATTTTTTTTTCTATTCTTACAGATCAATTTTTCTACGTCGCATCAATAATCACCCAATGCTATAACAAAAAGTATTTTAATACGATTTTTAATATCTTTCTTTTCAGTTAATTTCAATCTTTTCGATTATTTATGAATCCTGATAAAAGTAAAACATCAAAACGAAAAAAAGAGCACCTTGAGC
>JBATTD010000826.1:0-9172 GCA_049670345.1 Ignavibacteriaceae bacterium | reverse complement strand
CAGGGTCTTCAACAGAGAACCTGTAAATTTTTTTATATTGATGATGAGATGTAAAGTATGCTTGCTTTCTGAATTCTTCGGGAGGTGCGAATTTTATTTCTTCATCTTCTGAAGACTGGAAAATATTTTTTTTCTCTATACGATGCTGCTTGGGCATTCTGTATTTGTACGCTTCTGATTGGAATGTAGAATGAATGTTTCTAAATTAGATAATGCAATTTCTAAATGCAATCAACAAATAATTCTTAATAACCACTTATATCCGGTAAAAGTATGAATACTATTTTTTCTTCCGAAATTAAAGTACGACCCGATGATATTGATTTAAACAATCATGTTCATAATGCAAAATATCTTGATTACGTACAGGCAGGAAGATTTGAACAGATGACTAATGATTATAAAATGCCGATGGAAGAGTTTATTGAAAAAGGATATAACTGGGTTTCTTCCGCTGCGCATATTGATTGGAAAAGACCGTTGAAATTGGGTGATACCGCTATCGTTAAAACTCAAATGGATTCAGTTAACGGTGCACAATGTAAAGTAAATTTTTGGATTGAAAACAAGGCTACAAACAAACTGGTTTCAGAAGGGCATTTTATTTACACAATGGTCTCTGTTAATTCCGGCAGACCGGTTAGAATAACTGATGAAATAATCGAAAGATATTCTATCTGAGTTTTACAATTCTTAAAATAAAAAATTTTGTTAAAAAATAATTTAAAGGTAATCAAATGGAAGACTTCTTAAATCAAATCTACTTTGGCAACACCATTCTAAAGTACATTACGGCAATTGGAATTTTTGTACTTGTAATAATTGTAGTTAAGATATTCAGGTTATTAGTTCTGAGAAGATTAAAAAAATGGGCTGAGAAAACTCAAACAACAACTGATGATTTCATAATAATTGGCGTTCAAAAATCAGTTGTACCTATAATGTATTATGGCGCCCTTTATATAGCTGCACGCACTTTAAAATTATCGCCTGATGCGAATAACATATTAAATATAGTATCAATTATTGTTATTACGTTTTTCGTTATCAAGCTTCTAATATCAATATTAAACTTTTCAATAGTCTCATATACGTCAAAACAGGAAGAAGGTGAACAAAAAGCCAAGCAATTAAAAAGTATTAGCGCCCTGGCAAAGCTACTGATCTGGGCAATTGGATTAATATTTCTTTTAGATAATCTTGGTGTAAATATATCAGCTGTTGTTGCCGGGTTAGGAATCGGTGGTATTGCTGTTGCCCTTGCTGCACAGGCTATTCTGGGAGATTTGTTCAGCTATTTCATTATCTTTTTCGACCGACCTTTTGAAACAGGAGATTTTATTATTATCGATAATAAGACCGGAACGGTTGAACACATTGGAATCAAATCAACAAGAATCCGTGCATTAAGTGGTGAACAGCTTGTCCTATCAAATACTGATCTTACAAGTTCCAGGATTCACAACTATAAAAAGTTACAGCGAAGAAGAGTTGTGTTTCAGTTAGGTGTAATTTATCAAACGCCGGCAGAAAAGCTTAAAGTTATGCCGGAACTGGTTAAGCAGATAATAGTTGATAATCCGGATGCTGAATTTGACCGCGGGCATTTCAAATCCTTTGGCGATTTCTCACTTAACTTCGAGTTTGTTTATTATGTATTAAGTTCAGAATATGCTGTTTACATGGATATACAGCAAGCTATTAACTTAAAAATTTATGAGGTGTTTGAGGAAAAAGGAATTGAGTTTGCCTATCCAACACAGTTGGTTTATGTGAATAAGGCTGATTCCGAAGTAAATGATAAAGCTGCAGTGACATAAACGGGTGAATAAAGAAACTCTGTTATTTAGCAACTACATTCCATAACAAAGGCGAACATTTATGATTCGCCTTTGTTCTCATTCCGGTTATGAACTTAAAAATTATTCGTCCTTACCCATCTCTTCAGGTTTGCCATGGTCATCAGGGTCGCCTTCCATTTCCATCCACGGCTTCATGTCTGTATTCCAAATGTCTGCTTTTATTTTCATCGAACCGTCATCCTGTTTTTCCCAAACATTCAAATATTTTCCATTATCATTGATAGGACCCATTCCCGGTATTTCCATAGATATTGTATATAATCCAATCTCCAGAATATAATCACCCGCCTCCATTATATCCGTTGTTTCAAGGGCAAAAGCAGTTATCTTTGTGCCCGATTTTTCATCCATTTCCTGGGCTTTTTTCAATGCATCAATTCCCTTTATCATTGGTTGATAACTTGGCATTGAGATTGCATCGTCCTTGTACCAGCTTATTATTTCTGAATGGTTTCCATCAACCATCATCTGGGCAAATTCTTTGTTCATTTCATTAAATTTTGCTTTCAGCTCAGCCTCGTCCTGCGCGTAAAGTTGTGATGCTATAAATAGAATTGCAACACAAGTGAGAAAAAGTTTGTTCATTTTTGCCTCCAATAAGAATTGTTGATAATTAAGTTTATTTAATACGAGTATTGACTATTTACTCAAAGTATTAGATAATTCTAATTTTTTAATTTATATAGATTAAGTCAAGCGTAGATTGATAAATAGATAACTAAAATTTTTAACCGCTTTACAGTTTTCACCCGGATTTGGGGTTTGTGAGAAAAATAGAGACTTCCCGCAGTGGGACTCGAGCCCACGACCGGAGGCTGGTAAAATCTACTCAAGAATAATGAATTTCTATTCCCTTCAAAGTGTTCTCTAATAGCAAATAATAATCTGTAATTACAGATTCATCAAAAAATAGTTCGCAATTTTTGTATACAGATGCAAGCGGGTATTTCCACCTTTTATGCTATGGTTTTTATTCGGATACAACATCAAATCAAACTGCTTTCCTTTTAACTGGAATGCCCTAACAATCTGCATTGTATTCTGGTAATGAACATTATCATCACCTGTACCGTGAACAATTAACAAATTTCCTTTAAGATTTTCAGCATAAGTAAAAACACTCGAAGCTTTATAACCATCAGCATTATCATCAAGCATTCCCATATAACGCTCTGTCCATATTGCATCATATAAATGAAAATCAGAAACCGGTGCAACCGATACACCAGTGGAGAAATATTCATTTGCACGTGTCATCAGCATTAAGCATAAATATCCTCCGCCACTCCATCCCCAGAATCCTATACGGTCCGCATCAACATAAGAAAGAGTGGTTAAATATTTTGCCCCTTCTATGTGATCGTTTACAGACCACTTGCCTAAATCTCTATACATAAGATTTTTTAGTGCCTTCCCCTGTCCGCCTGTCCCCCTATTATCAACGCAGAAAACTATGTATCCTTTTTCCGTCATCATCTGGTGCCAAAGCTGCCTGGTTTCGTCCCACATATTTATAACTTTCTGAGATCCCGGGCCACCGTAACCATAAACCAAGACAGGATATTTCTTATGGGGATCAAAATCGTGCGGCTTTATCATATAATAATTAAGAACAAACTCATCTTCTGTTGTGAATGTTGAGAATTCCGGGTAGACCATATTTACATTATTGAATGCAGGAAGATTATTTTCTTTCAGCTTCCTTATTAATGTACCATCAGCATTTCGCAAATAAGTTTTTGATGGATGCCTTACGCTCGAAAACTCGTTAATGAAATATTCACAACCGGGAGAAAAGTCTGCTGTGTGCCATCCGGGCTCATCAGAAACTTTCTGAAGATTCTCTCCATTCAGTTTCACCCTGTATATATGTTGTTCAAGAGGGGACTCTTTTTTTCCATAAAAATATACCAGTCCGTCTTTTTCAGAAACACCTTCAATAGAAGTGATTTCCCAATCGCCTGAAGTAACGGGATTAATTAAATTTCCATTATAATCATAAAGATACGCATGCCTGTAACCGCTTCTTTCGGTTACCCAGATTATAGAATCTTCCCTTCTGAGAAACATCGCTTTTATTTCATCTACATCAATCCAGCAGGAGTCTGTATCGGTAATTATAGTTTTGCTCTCACCTGATTTCGTGTCGCTGATCATTAGCTCAAGATAATTTTGCAGCCTGTTAAGTCTTAGAATAGCAAGCTTCTCAGACGAGTTTGTCCAATAGATACGCGGTATATAAATATCAGTTTCCTCCCCGGTATCCATCCAATTAGTTTCACCGCTTGCCAGGTCGAACGCACCAATTTTTATAATCGAATTTTCTTCACCTGTTTTTGGATATTTGAGCGGAAATATTTTATTGTACACAAACATTTCATCTATCATATAAAACTCTTTTACTTTTGTTTGATTGAACCTCCAGAAAGCAATTTTCTTTCCATCGGGTGACCATCGCCAGCCATCAGCAAGACCGAACTCTTCCTCATAAACCCAGTCAAATTCTCCATTTAGAATGTTTTCTGTTCCGTCATTTGTAATCGCCCTTTCAATACCTGTTGCAAGTTCTGTTATGTAAATATTATGATTGCGGACAAAACCAACCTTACTGCCATCCGGCGAGAGTTTAACATTACGCAGTCCGGGGTCGTTATTCCCAAGTGCGATTATATTTTCTGTTTTAATGCTGTACAAATAGAAAGGGGCCTGCCGGGAATGCCTCCAAATTTCTTTTTCGGGACCCTCGATTAAAAGATACTCTCCATCCGCTGTCCAACTATAATCACTCATCTTTATTTGCAGGCCATTAAATTTAAACTCATTGCTCGCTACCATTAATGTGTTTTCCCCGGTTTCTACATTGTGTTTGTAAATATCAAGCGGATTATAAGTTTTATTACTGTCTGTATAAGTAAATTCAGATCCATCCGGCTGCCACTGAATGTTTTCAATTTTTTCAGCAACATATTTATTTGAGGAAAAAATGTCCTCCATAGTTAATGCCGTCTTCTCCTGGGCAGTTAGAATATTTGTAAAAATAAAAGCAGACAATATGATTAACCGAACAAATGAGTTTTGCATTGGTAAGAACCTCTCTTTTAAGTATAGATTAATATTGTGTGATGACTTAGTTAGGCCATAGTTGTTCAATTTCATTTCTTAATCCAAGATACTCCCATCTCAGCAGAGCAATGGGAACGTTCCCGTTTTCCATTAAGTAATCGTGAAAATGTCTTAAGTTAAAATCCTCACCCATAATTACTTTTGCCTCTGCAATCAGACCCAATATCTGGAGCTTCCCAATCTGATATGATATTGCTTGCCCGGGATTATAAGCAAAGAACCCTGCCTCCTGTATTCCGGTTGGCAAATCCATTGGAACTGTTGAGGCGAGATAGTTTCCTGCGTCATTTATTGTGAAGTTACCAATCGCAAGATTTATATCAACATCAACACGCAAAGCACGCAGGCGCATAAAGCTGTATATTATTTCCCTTGTCTTGGGGCTATCATCAAATAAACCGTATTGCAGTAAAAGCTCTTCAACATAAAATGCAATTCCTTCATTAGCACCGGAATCAAAAAATTTTCTCCTGATCGCATCTGGATTTGCCCATGACAAAACAAGTTGAAGATAATGTCCGGGAACACCCTCGTGAATTATAATAGGGCGTGTATCCTTTGCCGTTGCGAGACTAAAGAAACCCATATTGGGTGATGGTTCCGTAATATATCTTACGCCATCTTCATTCAATCTTGTTTCAGAAGTAAGATCATCTTGTACTCCCATGCTTACAGGAATTAGATAAGGTGGAATATCTACAAATCTATAATGCTGGACCCAGTCAGGAATAGTTAAAATGTTTTTCTCCTGTATAAAATTTCTAATCTCTTCTTCATCTTTTCTTTCTGTGTTAATCTGTTCTTTGGCGGATGAAAATATTTTCAGTTCCGGTAAGTTTTTATTTCTCTGCATTTCATAAATATCAAATGCAACTGACCTATCCCACTCCTGTTTACCCATGATTAAAAGTTCCTCGGGAGTGTAGGGGATCAAAGCTATGCTTTTCAAAAAGTATTCATATCCTTCTCTGCCAACATTGAAAGATGACAGCATGTAGGGTTTTTCTTTTTCAAGCCACTTTATATAATCCTCCAATGCCATTACGGCATGCTCCACAGCAGAATTTAATTGAGCATTTAAATCAACGGGAAACAACTCATTCAAAACATCCCTCATTTTATACAGACGGGATTTGATATCTTTTAAGTTGTCTAAAGCAATATCAGCGAAAGAATTTACCGGCTCATTAAGATTTGTTTTTGCGTACTGAATTGTTTTGTTGAAAGAGTTCAGGCGTAAAATAATATTTTCCGCAAGCTTTCTATTAATCGGAGAATGAATTAAAAGAAGCTCATAAACTGCGCCCAGGGTTTGATGCACATAAAAATCGGGATTACGATTTGGAAGTTTTAATATGTTCAATTCCCAGTTCACCCTTTCAATTGCAGAGTGAAGCAGTAGATAATCGACACTATCGGATTTGCTCCATCCGGTGTGTGGAAGATTTTTAAGTTTGCTGCTGAACTCAATATATTTCTCCCCGTACACAGCTAATGCCTCCGGTGAATAATCAGGGGTCCATTTATCAGGTCTTTCAACCCTGGGAATATCATCCCCTGTTGCCGGTTGAGTAATAGCTCTCCAATTAAAAAAATCTTTTGCGAAGTTTTGTATATCTACATTATTTTGTGATATACCAGGATGGGGAATTAACAGCAAGATCAATAAAAATATTTTCATGATTGGTTACCGTATAATAGAATAGAAAGTTTACTCACTATAATAATATAATTTGATTAATAATGCTTAGACATTTGCAGAATTCTTTCAATAAAAAACAGTGCTGTTATCATATTCTGTTTTATTATAATTAATTGATTTGTATTTTCATTCTATCAAATTAAAATTGTAAACTAAAAGTATAAAGGATTATTATGAGCGAACAACAAAAGCCCGAAGTTGGCTCTTTAAGCTGGTTCGATTTGACCGTACCAAATGCAGAAGAAGTGAGGGATTTTTACCGTAAGGTTATTGGCTGGAAATCTGAACCTGTGCCAATGGAAAAGGGTAAGTATAACGATTTTAATATGATAGCCCCGGAGAGTGATTTAACTGTAACGGGTGTGTGCCATGCACAGGGTGTCAATAAAAATCTTCCCGCTCAATGGATGCTTTACTTTACGGTTGAAGAACTTGATAAATGTATTGAAGAATGCAAAGCAAACGGAGGGAAGGTAGTTACCGAAGCTAAGGATATGGGTAACTACGGAAGATATTCCGTAATAGAAGATCCTGCAGGCGCTGTTTGTGCATTGTTTGAACCTGCATAACGATTGATCTATACTCCTTTATTAATTAGACATGGAAATAATTATTTACTATAAAAAAACTTAACCCGGGGACAAATTTTGAAAGCTGAAGCATCCCGGGTTTAAATTGAACAGGTTTAAAATCTGTTGTAATATATATTTAATAATACATTAAGTCGATAATGAATATATTAATCATCCTTTCTCTAATCTTATTTACAAATGCAATTATTTTTGCTCAATTTGGTTCACAAGATACCGGTGGTCCTCTATTACCCGAACAAGCTGCTTATGATGTGAAGTATTATAACATCAACCTGGAAATCGATCCGTTAGAAAAATCCATTGCGGGTTGGGTTGGAGTTAAAGCCCGGGTTATTAACAGCATATCATTCTTTGTTCTGGATTTAGACGACAGGTATGATATCACTTCGATTAAATTGCGTTCAACTGCTGGCAAAATTTATGTGCTTCCCTTTCAACACAATAATGGAAAGGTGACCATCGAACTGCCCGGTGAATTCAATCCTGGTGAGATGATTGATATTAAGATCCAGTATAGCGGAATACCCAGAGTTGCTGAGCGCCCACCCTGGGATGATGGATTTACATGGACTCAAACAGAAAGCGGGGAAGACTGGATAGGCGTTACCTGCCAGGGCGGAGGTGCAGATATATGGTGGCCTTGCAAGGATCATCCATCTGACGAGCCGGATTCTGCATCACTAAGCTTTACTGTGCCCGGTAATCTTTTTTGTGCATCAAATGGAAAATTACTTAATACAATTGACAACATTGATGGAACAAAGACCTTTGAGTGGTTTGTTTCAACCCCCATTAATAATTATGGTGTCTCCGTTCACATAGCGCCATACGATACAATCCAATATACATATACAAGTATTACCGGTGAAACTATCCCGGTTACAATTTGGGTTTTGCCTGAGAGTATGGATAAGGCTCGCCCGCATTGTCCAAAGTATCTTGATCATTTAAAGTTTTACGAAAAATATCTCGGTCCATATCCGTTTAGGATTGATAAGTACGGCGTTGCTGAAACTTCATACCTGGGGATGGAGCATCAGACAATTATCGCAAACGGTTACGGTTACAAATCGGAGAGATGGGGATTTGACTGGCTTCATCATCATGAGCTTGGGCACGAGTGGTGGGGGAATATGGTTACAGCAAAAGACTGGAGCGATTTCTGGATACACGAAGCAATATGCGGTTACATGCAGGCTTTGTACCTGGAAGAGACAGTCGGCATTGAAGCATATCACAAGTTCTTCACTAATTTTAAAGAGTGGAAGAATGAACAGCCGATTGCACCACGTAAAGAGATGACAGGAAGTGAAGCGTACACTTATGATATGTATTCAAAAGGCGGATCCGTGCTGCACACATTACGTTACTACCTTGGCAAAGAAACATTTCTAAGAGTATTGAGGCGATGGTCATACCCTGATCCTGAAATGGAAAAAATAAAAGATGGCGCACAATGCCGGTTTGTAACGACAGATGATTTTCTACAGATCGCCGAGGATGTGTCAGGCAAAAAACTTGACTGGTTCTGGGAGGTTTATTTCAGGCAGGCATCGTTGCCAAAGCTAAACGCAATAATTAAAGATAATGTACTTAATCTGGAATGGCAGACCGAGAATGACATTCCTTTTTATGTTCCGGTCGAAGTTAAGCTTGGTGATGAAACAATAAAGGTAGAAATGAAAGAAGGTGTGGGGTCAATCAAAATTCCGGAAGGTGTTGAGCCCGAAATTGATCCCGATAAATGGTTAACGATGAATTTCGATTTTTCAAGATAGGCCAAGTTGCCACCTCGTTTGTCCTCCTTTCAAATCACTCTTGATTTACGCGGTTAACTAATGCATATTCTGCATTCAATTTATTAATTTATGTAAAGTGGAAAAGCACCGAAA
>JBATTD010000825.1:0-2971 GCA_049670345.1 Ignavibacteriaceae bacterium | reverse complement strand
TTTGCAAGTAAATTCAGAAATTCAAAATCCATTCTTGGATTTATCATTTCTATATCCAATTCTCCAACATTAAACCTGCCGTTATCTCTGCCAATTTGCTTGCCTTCTAAAGTTACCAATCCTGTAAACTTATAATCACCTTTATCATTTAATCTTATTTGCCCCTCATATAAACCATTGCCGATACTTTGTAAATCAAGTTCGTAATTATCATTTGCCGATGTAATATTCAATTTTACTTCGGCATCGGAAACGGGATTAATCGCCTCATCATAAACCTGTGCAGTGAACTCAACAATTTCTCCCACAGAATAATTTCTTTTTATACTTTTTATATTAACTCTCTTGTCTGTATCAGAGGCGTTTAACCACTTCACGGAATTTAATATAAACTTATCAAACAGGTTATCTTTTTTACGAACTGTTTGAAGTTTCCACTTCCAGATATTTGCAGCTAACACAGCTATTGATCTTTTGCTGCTGAAGCTTCTCGAAATTATTAATGGCGAATTTATTACAACATTATTCACTTTAACTTTTGCAATAACTTTACTCTCCGGTTTGGGAAGAAAATCGTATGAAGGTTGATATATTGGAGGCAGGTCGTTCCACGCCCCAACAATGTTTGAGGAATTATTTTGAATGATCGGATTACTTTTTTGATCATCAAAAACTTGTGGTTGAACTTCCCGGTAACCAGAATAACCACTTTGAATTGCGAATGGAAGATCAGACTGGAAAAGCCGAAGTTTATTAACATCAGTATCTGCTGAGATTGTAAGAAAGAATGGGACATTATTATTGCTAATTCTTTCTACAATATTAATGAGTAAATCGGTTGAAGTATTGAATGAAGGAAACCCAACCAGGAAGAAAATATCAGCGCTATCTATAAATGCTGTTGAACCATCTTCCGTAAATTTATCTTTCGAAATCTGAGTTAAACTTTTTACGGTAAAACTTTCATCCTTTTTTAGCGCATTTTTAATAAAAGTAAGATCAGGCGAAGGACTTCCAGCAACAACCAGCACTTTTACTTTGTTTGACAAAACATTAATGTAAAACACTTTGCGATTATTTGCCGAAGTAAACTCATCACTAAGTTTTGAAATTGCAACGGTTAGTTTTTTCTCTCCCGAACTTTTTGGGATGTAGGTAAACAATTCATTTTGAATTCCCGAACTGCTCAGCTCAATATTTTTTTGTTCAATAAGCGTGTTATCTTCATACAAAGAAACGGAAACATTCCGATTGCTTAATCCATTATTTTGAATGGTTGCTTCAATAGAGGTGGGAGTTTCGGCATAGAGTAAGTTATTTGCAAGTACCCTTTTAACAGATACATCTATTATTTGTGTCGTATCTCCTATTCCTATTGTGAAGATTGGTAAGCCAAGGTTTATAGCAGCATAAATGGAATTTGATCCTGAAGTTATTACGCCGTCTGTAATCAATGTAATTGTAGAGTAATTTTTTTCATCTCTTTTTATAGAAGAAATTACTTGTGAAATGCTAGTGACCGGATCCTGAAAATCCATTTTGTTTAAACTGTCCTTCGAAAGCTTTATTACCTGGTCTCCAAATAAATTAATCTCATCGTTAGTTGATATTGGATTTGATAAAAAGTTATCAACTACGTTATTTATATTATTAATCCTGTCACTTCCATCCTCAATTGTTATTGATCTTGAATTATCAACAAATATTAGGTTAACAGGTTCGAGAATTATTTTTTTTGTAAATGAAAGGATTGGTTCAAAAAATATAAACAGTATGGTTACCAAAGCAAGAGTTCTTAAAGCAACTAAAATTATTTTTTTTGATTTGCTAACAGGAGGAATGGTAAACCTGTAAACGTAGTATGCATATCCTCCAATTAAAATTAGCGCAATGATGAAATATATTGCCGGGTAAGCAAGGTGCAGATTGATTTCTTCATACCCAAACATTAATAGGTAAGTTCTCCCTTCAAAACAGTTACTGCATTACCGGAAATCATCAATTCATTTTTGTCCGGTGAAAAATACACATATACTCTTCCTATACGTCCAAGGAAATCTCCCTGTTCAAATGTGAAAGTTTTACTTTCAATATCTTTGCCAATCAATCCTAACTCGCGCATAACTAACAACAAGGGCCCATTTGCCGAACCGGTAACAGGATCTTCATCAATACCGTAATAAGGTGCGAAAAATCTAAGATGCGCATCATTTTCTTCTTCAACTGTTTCTAAAGAAAATACAGTTACTTCGGTGATTTCTCCTTTTTCCTTTGAGAGTTTTACCAGTTCCTTAAAATTTGGTTTTAAGTTTTTTACGGCATCAAGTGATCTTACATAAATAAAAAGATTACCATTGTTTTGTAGTATGAAAGGATATTGATCATCTATATCATTTTGCTCAATTCCAAGTACATTTATAATCTCATCATACCTGCCATCAAATTTTTTAAAATCAGGTACGGGCAATTTCATATAATAAGTATCACCATCAACCCGGCATTCAATTAAGCCGGAAAGTGTTTCAAATGTTATGGATGACTTTCTGTGAACTATATTTCGTTCGGCTAAATAATGAAGTGATGCAATTGTAGCATGACCGCATAATTCAACTTCGATTGCAGGTGTGAACCATTTTAATTTATAGTCAGCTTTATTTGATGAAAAAATAAATGCGGTTTCAGAGAGATTCATTTCCTTTGCGATTGCCTGCATCTCTTCATTTGCAAGATCATCAGCAAATATAACTGCAGCAGAATTTCCGTTGAAAGGTTGTTTTGTGAAAGCATCTATATGGTAAACATCTTGAAGAAATTTCATTTTTTGCTTCCCTCAATATTCCATGTTTTTAATTTATCATACGTTTCATAATCGGTAAGATCAAAATGAATAGGCGTGACAGCAACGTAATTATTTTTTATAGCTACCTGGTCAAACTCTAACTCTTTATCAACTTCCATCATACTGCCGGTA
>JBATTD010000824.1:0-3401 GCA_049670345.1 Ignavibacteriaceae bacterium | reverse complement strand
ATGCAATTTGAGGTTCTATGCCTAAACCAATTTCTGTTCCGGCAATCTTAGAAGTATAACCACTTATAAAATGGTATTGCGCCTGTTCAGGATTTAGTCTTGCAATCGGTGGCATTACCCCGGAGGCATCGCAGGTTAAAAAGATAATGTTTTTGGGGTGATTTTTAGTATAACCCTCAGGAACAATGTTAGGAATGAACTCAAGCGGATATGAACAACGCGTGTTCTCTGTTATCATATCATCATCAAGGTCTATGTTTCTGCTTACAGGATCGAAGACAACATTTTCTAAAATAGTACCAAACCTTTTTGTTGTAGCATAAATTTCAGGTTCGCTCTCTGCAGAAAGGCGAATTACCTTTGCATAACAACCGCCTTCAAAGTTAAACACTCCATTACTGCTCCAGCCATGCTCATCATCACCAATAAGCAGCCTGTTTGGATCTGCTGAAAGAGTAGTTTTGCCGGTTCCACTTAATCCAAAGAACAAAGCTGCATCACCATCTTTACCAACGTTTGCAGAACAGTGCATCGGGAGAACGTCTTCAAATGTTAGTAGAAAGTTTAGAACCGTAAAGATTGATTTTTTTATCTCTCCACCGTAAAGCGAATTTGCAATTATTGCTGTCCTCTCGGCAAAATTCAGTATTATCCCTGTTTCCGAGTTTGTCCCATCTATTGACGGATTGGCTTTAAATCCCGGTAGCCCGATAACTGTAAAATCGGGAATGAACTGTTTTAACTCTTCTTTATTTTCTGTTGTAATAAACATATTACGGGCGAACAAACTATGCCACGCTTTTTCGGTAATTATACGAACCTTTAACCTGTACTCAGGATCAGCACCCGCATAACAATCCTGTACAAAAAGTTCTTCGTCCTGGCAGAATGCCTGAACTCTTCCCATTAACTGATTGAACTTTTCCGAACTGAAAGGACGGTTATGAACTCCCCACCAGATTTTATCTTTTGTGGATTCTTCCTGCACAACAAATTTATCAGCAGCAGCACGCGCAGTATGTTTGCCGGTATTAACAAGAATGGGTCCGTGTTTGGAAATTTTACCTTCATTCCTGAAAACTATCTCTTCGTAAAGAGCTTCATCAGGCAGGTTCCAATAAACTCTATCCAGATGAGTTAAACCCTGGTTCTTTAATCTGAAATCTGCAGCAAGCTCAGATTTTTCTTTTATTGCGGGTGTGTTAAATTCAAGATATTTGCTCATGCCCAATCCCTCACTAATTTTCTATCTCCAATGTAAAGTTCGTTCGGTGAATTAAGATCGAGCGCCCATTTAATTCGCTCTATTCCTTCGGTTATATCTTTAATAGAACCGCAATAACTTAATCTAAGGTAACCCTCCATTCCAAATTCAGCACCCGGAACAGTAAGCACCTGTACTTTATCAATAAGCATTGCAGATAACTTATTCGAATCTTTATTGTAAACGCCAAAATCTGCAAAACAATAAAAAGTTCCATCCGGTTTCGTTACTTTGACACCTTCAAATGAGTTAAGCATATCAAGCATTACATTACGGTTATTTTCGAGTGTGGCACGAAGAGCTTCCACACCTGATTGTATACCATTGATAGCTGCAACTGCAGCTTTCTGCAAAAGAACAGAGGGACCGGAAGTTTGGTGTCCCTGAATATTTGACATTGCTTCAATTAATTTTTTATTGGCAACTGCCCAGCCGATCCTAAAACCTGTCATCGCATATTGTTTTGAAACACCATTAATAATTATCAGTTTAGAATTTTCATCAAGTTTCTTTGCATAATCATATGCGTTCAATCTCTTTTTGCCATCAAAAATTAAACGATGATATATATCATCCATAATTAAATATAGATCTTTCTTCTCGCAAAATTGAACAACATCAGAAATAAATTCCTCTGAATACATTACCCCGCTTGGGTTATTCGGGCTATTGATAATAACGGCTTTTGTATAAGACCCAACTCTATCTTCGATGTCTTTTAAACGCGGATAGAAACTGCCATCTTCAGAGTGAGCCGGCACTGGAATGGCGCCGCAAAGTTTTGCCATATCCGGGTAACTTACCCAATAAGGTGCTGGGAAAATCACTTCTTCCTGTGGATTTAAAATTGCCTGAAGTGCAACCATAATTGCCTGCTTTGCACCACCCGATGCGATTATATTTTCGGGATCTACTTTACGATTATAAAATTCTTCTGTGTACCTGATAATTGCCTGCTTTAGTGCCGGTATGCCGTCAGCCGGTGCATACCTAACTTCGGCAGTGTTTAAATGCGCAGCAGTTGCAAGTAAGGCATCCATAGGAGCTTTACTTTTTGGTTCACCTCCGCCAAGGTGAATTACCGGATCGCCTTTCTGTTTAAGAATTGCGAATTTTTCATTGAGAGCCAGCGTAGGGGAGGCATTTATTGATTTGGCTATTAAACTTAAACTCATTTCGTTTCCTACTATAATATTACAGTGAAAAAATAAAAATAATTACCTATGAAAAATATTTGTACTAATTACGATAAGCAAATTAATCTTTTGTATTTAAGCAGCTTTTATTATTAATCAGTTAAAAAAAAGGAGAGGTAAAAACAGAAAACACTTGCGAGAATCCAGCATCAAGCATCCTGTATCCAGCAGCTATTTATAATCTTCTCTAACCGGATAAAACGTATCAAATATTTTGCAATCTGTAATTGCTTTGCCGGAATGTGGAATACCTGAGGGAATTACAAATACATTATCTGCTTTTAATAAGTGCGGTGTGCCATCTACGGTTAACTCAAATTCTCCTGCTGTAACATTGCAGATTTGTTCGTTTGGATGTGAATGTGCCGGAAGGGAATTACCGGCTTTAATATTCCAGTAAGCAATTGTCATATTATCAGAATGAACAAACCGGGCAAAATATCCGGGAACTATTTCTTTTTCATCTATGCTATTTAAATCTATTTTATTCATTTTTTAATCCTCCACTAATTGAAGCCGTTTTGCAGTTTCTTCAACTTCTTTCCAAACCCGTAATAAATTTCCCGAGCAGATCTTCTCAATATCTTCTTCCGAATAATCCCTTTTTAATAATTCAGCTATCAGGTTGGGATACATCGAAACATCACTTAAACCAATAGGAAGCGCACGAACTCCGTCAAAATCTGAACCTAACCCAACGTAATCTATTCCAGCTAACTCAACAACCCTGTCAATGTGATCTGCAACCTGTGAAACAGTTACCTCTTCTAATTCGACTTTGGCAAAATAATCATCGATAAATTTTTCAGCTTCAGGTTCACCATATGATAGATTATTTTCCTTCAGCCAATCGCTAACATAATTCCAGTGTTTACTGTTTTCCACTCTAACCTTTCCGTTAATAAAAGAAGAACCGAAATTAATCATGATAACACCCTTAT
>JBATTD010000823.1:0-4625 GCA_049670345.1 Ignavibacteriaceae bacterium | reverse complement strand
CATTAATTTTGCACCTTCTGTAGTCTCAATAATTGCAACTGCGTATGGTGTTTCCCGGGAGAAAGTATCTGACCCTACCCTTATTATAGTGTAGGTTAATATTTTTCCTTCATCACTTAATCGTATTGTCTCAAATTCTCGTTTACCACATTTAGGACAAACAAGTCTCGGAGGGAAATTTATCTTTCCGCATCCTTTACATTTTGAGGCTTCAAGCCGATACCGCTGAGGTACTTCTCTAACATATCTTGGACTAATCATAACGCCTCCAGTATATTAATTGTACAACTTGCTCCTGAGCCGCCCATATTTTGAGCCAATCCAATACGAGCATCTTTAACCTGCCTCTTTCCTGCCTGCCCGGTTAGTTGTTCATAAAGTTCAATTACCTGTGCAATTCCCGTAGCACCAACAGGATGACCTTTTGATTTCAAACCACCGCTTGTATTAATAGGAATTTCTCCGCCTTCGATTGCTGTTTTTCCTTCTTCTACTGCAGGACCACCGCATCCTTTTTCAAAGAATCCAAGGTCTTCGCTAACAACAATTTCTGAAATTGTAAAACAATCGTGAACTTCTGCAAGATCAATATCTCCAGGTTTTAAATTCGCTTGCTTATATGCTTTTTCAGCAGCTTTAACAACTGATTTCAAAGTAGTGAAACTTTCTCTTTCATAAAGAGATATTGAATCTGATGCCTGTGTAGAGGCAATTATTTTAACGGGCGAATTAGAAAATTTCTTTGCCATATCCAACGGACATAGTATTACTGCAGCACCACCATCTGTAACAGGTGAACAATCTAATAAACGAAGTGGATCAGCAACTAAAGTTGAGTTAAGTACTGTATCGATAGTGATCTTGCTTCGAAATTGTGCATTAGGATTGTTGAATCCGTTTTGATGATTTTTTACAGCAACTGCTGCAAGCTGTTCTCTTGTTGTTTTATACTCATCCATATGAGCATTTGCTATCATTGCATATAAACCAGGGAAAGTAATACCATTATAAACTTCATATTCCTGATCCGCTGCGGTTGCCAGGGCGGCTGTTACATCAGCACCGTCATTCATCTTTTCCACACCACCGGCAAGAACGATATCACTGTTTCCTGATGCAACATCAAGATACGCTTGTCTAAACGACATTCCACCGGAAGCACAAGCTGACTCAACGCGCGTTGCTGAAACAGGAGTCATCCCGAGGTAATCAGCCATTACGGCAGCGAGGTGTTCCTGTCCGACAAACAATCCGCCTGACATTGCACCGACATACATTGAATCGATATGATCAACTCCAGCATTTTCAATAGCGTTAAGAGCGGCTTCAACAAAAATATCTTTGATAGATTTATTCCATAACTCACCGAATTGTGTCATTCCAAAACCGATTACGGCCACATCTCTCATAATAAATTTCCTCCCTAGTGATTTAGAATAATTTTTTCTCTGAATTTTGCATACTCACCGTAATCAAGATATCTCTTTTTATTATCGAGCATGTCTCTTAATTTAGGTGCTCTATCCTGAACATCTTTTATCTTATCCGTAACCTTAAAAATAAAGCCATCACTTCCGGCACCCGAACCAAACGAAACCATAAATATCATATCTCCCGGTTCTGCAACGTCTAGAATAGCAGATAACCCAGTTGGAGATGATCCTGAATAAGTGTTACCCATCCACGGTGCAATCCAGCCTGTTTCCATTTGTTCTTTTGTGAATCCTAACTTTTTAGCAGCAACCTGCGGAAATTTTCCGTTAGGCATATGAAAGACAGAATATTTAAAGTCTTCAGGTTTCATTCCGGATTTTTCTAATAGAAGTTTTCCGGCACTAACAACATGTTTGAAGTACGCCGGTTCTCCTGTAAACCTTCCGGCATGCCGCGGATAAAATTCGTGTTCTCGCCGCCAAAAATCCGGTGTATCCGAAGTAAATGAATTTGTAAACAAAATTTCGGCTACGACATTATCATTACCCATAATAAATGCAGAACCGCCTGCTGATGCAGAGTATTCTAATGCGTCTCCGGGTGCACCTTGTGAGGTATCGGCACCAATCCCCATAGCATATTTAACTTCACCTGCTTTAACCAAACTGTTTGCCACAAACATAGCTTCAGTACCTGCTTTACATGCAAATTCATAACTTGCAACGTGAACATCCGGTCCTATTCCCAATGCATCAATTAAAATTGTTCCGCTTGGCTTTACTGCGTAAGGATGAGATTCAGATCCGATGTAAACTGCACCAATTTCCTGAGGATCAATTTGTGCACGCTTTAGTGCATTTCTTGCAGCTTCAACAGAAATTGTGATAGTATCTTCATCCATTCCGGGAACAGTTTTTTCGAAAAGTTGTAAACCCCGTTTAATTGCCTCCGGATCAGAACCCCACTGTTTGGCAATGCTTTCCACTTTAATGCGGTAGTGCGGGAGGTAAGAACCATATCCTATTATTCCACTCATATTAATCTCCCTGTTAGTTGAATAAAATGAAAATATACTGAGTCTTGAAGTAAATTGTTTTGAATAATATTACCAAAACTTAATAATTTCTATGCGAAAATATATTGATTATTATTGAATAGTGAAAAGGTAATTTTCATTCAAATTGTCTTTCAATAAAAATCTGTCACCAGTTTATAACTAGGAAGATTCATCTCTCTATTGTGATAATAATTTTCTTTTTGAAAGATAGGAGAGTCAATTTAATCGATATTATTTATTAATTGAAGAGCCAGATCATCTATATCATCTTGAGATGAAACATCACACCACTTTATTCTTTCATCTGCTCTAAACCATGTAAGCTGTCGCTTTGCATAACGCCGTGTATTTCTTTTAATTAGCTCGATAGCTCTAATTAAAGTTATTTCTTTTTCTAAATAAGAAATGATCTCTTTATAACCGACTGTGTTTAAAGAATTGAGATTTTTATCATAACCATGAAGAATACCGGTCACTTCTTCAACCAAACCATCTTCAATCATCTTATCAATACGCTCCTCAATTCTGGTATAAAGAGCTTCCCTATCCCAATTTAATCCAATTTGATAAAAGCTAAACTTTGAGTTTTCATTTTGGCTGCTATGGTGCTGCCAGATTGGTTTACCGGTAAGATAAAAAACTTCTAATGCTCTTATAACTCTTTTCCAGTTTTGCTGAAGCATTTTCTCTGCACTGATTGGATCAACTTTTATTAATTCATTATAAAGAAATTCATTTCCGTATTTTTCTTTTTTAGCGAGCAGTTCTTTTCTTAAATTCTCATCTTTATCAGCACTGTCAACAATACCGTCAATCAATGCTTTTACATATAACCCGGAACCTCCTACAACTATAGCAGTTTTATTTTTTTTATGAATACCATCAATTACATTTTCAGCATCAATAGAAAATTTGTTTGCATCATAATCTTCATGCGGATTTAAAATATTAATAAAATGATGATTTACTTTGCGGAGCTCATCTGAGGTTGGTTTTGCCGTTCCGATGTTTAATCGTTTATAAATCTGCCTGCTGTCGGCAGAAATAATTTCGCCATTTATTAGTTGTCCTAATTTTAATCCAATATATGATTTGCCTGAACAGGTTGGCCCAACAATAACGATTACTCTTTGTCCCACGCTTCCCTTCCAATTAATGGAACAAAAGCAAACTCCGGGATACTTTCAATCTCATATTCATCTTCCGATGCTCTTGTAACAACTTTAAGTGTCTGTGTTCTTTTGCCTCCAACGGGAATAACTAATCTTCCGCCAATTGTTAATTGCTTTTTCAGAGATTCGGGAATATCGGGCGAACCCGCAGTAACAATTATTCCATCAAAAGGTGCGTAAACACTCCAGCCGATTGTACCATCCCCACATTTTGTTGAGACTCTTATTCCAAGCTTATCAAATAGTTTTTGTGTTTTGCGGTAAAGGTCGTTATGTCTTTCGATAGTATAAACCCTTGCACCCATCTTTTCCAATATTGCTGCCTGGTAACCGGAACCTGTGCCAATTTCTAAAACCTTATCACCATTTTTTACTTTCAGTGCTTGTGTCATCACAGCAACAGTATATGGCTGCGAAATTGTTTGCTCATAACCTATTGGGAGCGCAATATCGCGGTATGCATTCGGTCTCATCAACAAAGGAACAAACTTTTCTCTTTCAATTTTGCGCAATGCCTTCAATACTTTTTGATCAGTTATTCCTTTTTCCGCAAGACTATCAATTAATATATTTCTTTCAGTTTTCGACATTCTAGAATCTTTATAAAATGAACTATAAAAATAATAATATTATAAATTAGAATTTAATTGTTATTTTTGCGTTAATTTTATACAAAGCCAGTCGCTCATCAATTCTCTTTTTAGGAAAAAAAAAAATAATTTTCGATTTTCCACTTGCTTTTTTATGTAAAAAATTCATATTATAGTGTAAGAATCTAACTGATTTATTCTATTCACCAATTAAGGAGGTATAAACGTTGTTGATGATAATAAGGACCATAACGAAATTGGATTTCCTTACAATTCATTACTTAATTAACATTCATTTAATAAATTTATGAGGTAGCTATGTTTAATAAACTTTTTACTCTCTCTTTAAGTGCTTTTATAGTACTTATATTC
>JBATTD010000822.1:0-2386 GCA_049670345.1 Ignavibacteriaceae bacterium | reverse complement strand
TCCCTATCCATAATGTCCCCGATTTATCTCTGTATATATCTCTGATTTCGTCATAGCCCAGACTATTAGAATTACCAGGTTCGTTTTTAATAGTTGTAAAGGATTTTTTTACTGGATCAAATTTATTAATTCCTCCGCCGTGGGTTCCTATCCATAACAATCCTTCCATATCTTTGAATACTACTCTTACAATGTTGTTGCTTAAGCTATTTGGATCGTTAGGATTATTTTTATAATGTTCATAAATATTAGTTGTTCGGTCTAATCTGTCGAGACCACCGCCATGCGTTCCAATCCAGAGTATCCCGTTATCATCTTCACATATCGACCAAATGATCGGGTGGCTTAGACTATTTTTAATATTCGGCCTGCTTTTATAAAGAAGAAATTTCTGTTTACCTCCCGATATTTTATCAATCCCGCCTCCATATGTCCCTATCCACATAATCCCCGATCTATCTCTATAAAGCGACCTAATTTCGTTATAACTTAATGATCTCTTATCCTGAGGGTCATGCATATAGCGGGTAAACTGTTTAGTTTCAGTATTAAAAAGATTAATACCACCTCCATTTGTACCTATCCATAGAAGCCCGGTTTGGTCCTGGCAAGTAGCATAAATTTGATTATGGCTAATGCTGTTTATATCATTAGGATCATGTTTGTAAACAACAAATTTTATTGCTTCATTATCTTCATAAAGCATATTCAATCCTGCATCAGTACCTATCCATAGAACCCCTTGCGCATCTTCATAAATTGTTCTGATGAAGTTGTGGCTTAAACTTTTGGGATCGGAAGCGTTATGCCTGTAATGTTTAAAAACAATATTGCTTTGAATTTGTTGATCGGGGATTAGTTTATCAAGTCCGCCTTCGGTACCGACCCAAATTATTCCAAACCTATCCTGATGAATTGCATGAACTGCATTATTACCAAGGCTATTAGGATTGTTGGCATTATTATTATACCGCAAAATAGAATAATTTTCTTTTGTAGAGTCATTTAAAAATAATTTATTAAGTCCGTTGTCAGTACCAATCCAGATGGCTCCGTCATCATCTTCTATTATAGAATTTATATTATTATGACTAATACTATTTATATTGTTCGGTTCATTAACTAAGCGGGTTACGGTATTATTATCAGGATCGTATTTATTCAACCCGGCATTAAAGGTTCCAATCCAAATATTACCGAGATGATCCTCGTAAATTGTATTTATATCATTATAACTTATACTGTTTATATTTTCAGGATCATTTCTGATTACAGTAAATTTATAACCGTCATACCGGTTAAGGCCATCCTCCGTGCCGAAGTTCATAAACCCTTTTTCATCCTGAAGAATACATTTTACGATACTTTGAGATAATCCCTGATCCAGGAATATCTGTTCGAAAATTAAATCAGAGCTTTGGCTAAATATGTTTGATAGAGTTAAGGTAAGAGAAAATACAATATGAATTAATAATTTGTGAAGCTTATTCGTATTGAAGGAATGAGTTTGAGGATCATTCTTTGGTGCGAAAAATTGTAATGACACAACCATTAAATAGCAGTTAATAAGAAATTATTTATTTCTAAACTAATCAAAGTCTTGTGAATATTCAAGAAAATGTAGCCAGAATTATATTGCATCAATTAAGTCAACGTCTGAAATCGTATCAGAGGAATTGAAGTGGTCTATGAAATGTAAGCCTATTATGAGCAACTGAGGTAGAATAAGCTGCTAAGATTATGTTATTAATAGATAAAAAGGGTTTTGTCTGTTCAGAAAGTGATAAATAATTCGACTGATGCCCGGTAAATGAATGATTTCTTTCTGCTTACTAATCAACTGCCAATAAACTATATAATGAAGCCACCCAACCGGGTGGCTTTAATAGTACGATTATTTTTAACAACACATATTTGTTAGCTGCTTACATTTATTAAAGAAACAGACATAATTTATTTCCGTTCGAATAAGTCAGTCTAAACTTTATAACCAGTAAGTTACTTTCAGCATAAAAATGTTGTCCGGTTTTACATTAAAGAGATGATCCATTGATCGACCAAGGTAGAAATCTCCTGTCGACCCGAAATCTTCCCTGCTCTGTGTCCAAACAAGATAGATTGTTGATCCGGGCATATATTCCCACCTCAAAACTGCATTACCTCTTAGAGATATATAATTAAAATCCGGGTTTCCGATTGTCTCAGCATCAGCCGAACCCTCTCCATCTGGATCAAGTGTATATTCAACCTCACCTGATGATGAAGTAGTTTGCTCCAACGTTGAACCATTTTCACCATACCTGTCAAATTCGAATGACTTTGCTTTGGCTAAAGATTTAAAGTCACTGTAGTTTCCTGATGCAATAAGTGGTTGTACGTAAACCTG
>JBATTD010000821.1:0-3175 GCA_049670345.1 Ignavibacteriaceae bacterium | reverse complement strand
ATCCTAAACCTTGTAAAACTTTACTTCAACTCAATAGGGAATCATATTAATTTTCTAAAACCTATAATCAATTCCTGCCATAAAAGTGAAGTAAGCAATGGTACCCTTTATGCCATAAACGGATGTCGGATCGTCAGGATCATAAATGCTATCCGGATCGTTTATTGTAGTAGCATCTGTAAGAACGTTATATTTTGAATTGATCTCAATATAAAAATGCTTGGATATTTTATAGAAGTATCCCAATCCTAATGCTAAAGCAGTTTCAGTACCTGTTTGAGTTCGTTCTTCTAAGGGTACTGTTACATCAGGCAGATCATCTCCAGGGAATTTTATTGTTACATCACCTGCTAATTTAAATTCGTATGAGTATCCTCCAAAATCCACTGAAAAGAATGGTCGATGTTTCCCGCTTGCAAGATAATATCGGGCTCCAATATATAACGGAAAAACTCTTAAATCAGATTGGAGATTAAATGTTATGTCTTTTCCTGATTCTCCCGCTTTTGCATTCACAGCGTCCTGATCAACATCCCATTTACTATAACCAACAGTAAGTGCAACCATAAACTGATCACTTACATTATACATAAACTGTCCGTTTCCGCCATAACCAGATGAATAAAATTCAGTTAATTGACCAACGGGGAGCGATAATCCTGCATTCACACCAACCGCAAAATCACTTTGGCTGTAACCAGATGAGAAGAAAAATAATGATAGAATAATTGAAGAAAATATTTTCACTAATAACTCCGTTAAAAAAATAATTTTATAAGAATTTCCATTACAACAATATCTTAATTTTTCAATAAATTCAAATGAATAAAGAATTTTGCACTTAATTGAGAGAGCAATGTGTTTAACAATATTTTAAAGAAAGGATTATCATTGCTTAATTACATTTCTGCCAGTATATTTCCATTCCGTTTCTGATGATTTTTCAAATCAGTATTTTTTTCACCCTGGGGAATTTCATTAGATAACAAATTCCCTTTTTCATAAAAAATAATCAAGGAGATTGAATGTTTAAAGATATGTTTTCTATCAGGGATAGAAACGAGAAAGTGAATACCGTTGTGAACGTTAATGCAGAAAATTTTGAAAAGATGATTAAAGAAGATGGAAACTGTGTGCTGATTGATGTAAGAAGTTCTATGGAAAATAAAATGTTAAGAATTCCAAATTCCTTATTGATTGATATTGCAAGTCCCTTTTTTATTCCGGAACTTGATAAACTTAATAGAAATAAAAATTATTATCTTTACTGTCAAAGAGGTAACAGGAGTTTCCACGCAGGAAATCAAATGCTGAAAATGGGGTTTAATAATGTATGTCATCTACAACCAGGCATCATTGGCTGGAAAGGCGAAACGGAGCAGGATAATTTTTAATCGTTATTACTTTAATCTTATTGTCAAAAAACCAGTTTTGTTCCTTACAAAATATTTCGCTTGTTAAAATAGTTCTCTAAAACTGAATTAGCAGTCTGATAGCCAATATCAATCAATTCTTTCGCTTTCTGAAAATCAAATATTTTAAAATTACTTGTATCCGGCTCAATAAGAATATCGGGTTTGGCATTTTTTAATGTTAGTGCTGCCATCTGAACCTGAACAATTATAAACATCTGATACAGCAGTGAACCAAATTTAGGTATTTTAATGTCTTCTTTTTGTGATTTATCACCAAAATATTTAATAGGGCTTTTCAAAAAGAATTCTATCTTTTCATTTAATGTTAACTCATTTAGATTTTTATCATTATTCTCTATTGGATTTTCTTTAGGCAATGACGAATTGATTGGAGAAAATCCTCGCAGGTTAACTGCAATAACTCTATCAACATTCTGTTCTTTTACAATATCAACCGGAATTGGATTTGATAACCCGCCATCAACAAGTTTTTTTCTATTATAGATTACAGGAGAAAATAACATTGGCAAAGACATGCTGGCTCGCACCGCTTTCAATAAATTACCTGATTTCAACACAACCATTTTACCGGATTCAATGTCTGTTGTAATGACTGAAAATGGTATATTTAAATCTGCAAAATTTTTATCCCCAAATAAACTATAAAGAAATTCACCCAAATATTTATCATTTACAATAGCAGAAAGGGAAAGTGTTGGAAGAAATATTTTTGCCATTAATTTCCAGTCTGTTTTGAGTGCTATGTTTTCCATTTCACTCAACGGCATTCCCATTGCATAAGCTGCTCCAATTAAAGCCCCAATACTGCTGCCGGAAATGTAAGCGACAGAGATTTTTTTCTCCTCAAGAGCATTTAATACACCAATTTGAGTTAATCCTCTCGCACCGCCACTGCCTAAAGCTAAGCCTGTCTTCATTATATTTTTTTTTACCAGTAATTATAATTAATAATAGAAGCCACTCAAATATAATTTTTTAAATGGTTTTATTGTTATGAAGATAAAATAAGCAGGGAACATATTTCAATGTTCCCTGAAAAAACGATTTGAGATTTTAGCAGTTTAATAGCTGACTGCTTTTCCTTCAACCGGTAAAGAGGTGTGAATTTGTACTATTCGCCAGTTGGTGCCTACGTTTTCTAATACACCTGTAGTTCGTACATCATCAAATTTGTACTTCTCCCCTTTCGATTCAACGAACCAGTTAACTTTCATATAAAACCAGGCAGTTTTTCCTGATTTATCGATCTTCAAAACTTTATCACGCACAGAAAGTTTTACTTTATCGAATGTATCATAAGCTCTTACCTGAGCATCGACCATAGATTTTTTATCAACCCACAGTTCATCTTCATCCGTGCCCAGGATGATTATATCCGGTTTATCTGAAAAACAAGATGAGAGTAAATCAAGATCTTTAGTTTCATGTGCGAGGACAAAATCATCGAGCACTTTTATAACTTGCTGGCGTTCTGATTCGAGATCAAGTTGATTAGTAGAACAGGATAAGATTATAAGTAAGAAAATCGGAACACTGAGAAGGTGTTTTACTATCATAGCAAACCTCCGGGTTAGGTGATTAATAAATGACTGTAAACAATCCTAATAATTAATTCTAATTTATAAATTTTTGTGTTAGATGCAAGTATTGTTGCTGTTTAGCAAAGAAGTGCGAAAAAAGTCTTCAGATGTTTGAAGACTTTTTCAATTCTGTTCAGCAGTAATTTTAATATCAGAACC
>JBATTD010000820.1:0-2917 GCA_049670345.1 Ignavibacteriaceae bacterium | reverse complement strand
GTACCATGATGCATTGGAATAAAATCGAGTATCTCCTGAGGCAAATTATTATCCTTACCAAGTTGAATACCTTCCTCAACATGGATTACAATTAATTGTGCGCTTTCTTCGGGCGCTAGATTTTCATGCACGTTTTGGTTATCCAGTTGATTTTCAACATAATTTTGCGGTGTTATGGTTTTACCAATATCGTGATAATACGCACCAACTCTTGCAAGTAGCGGATTTGCACCGATTCTCTCGGCGGCAGTTTCGCCCATTGTTCCCATTGTCATCGAATGGTTGAACGTTCCGGGTGCTTTCCGTGCAAGGTCTTTCAGCAGAGGCCGGTCATAGTTGGATAATTCAAGCAGCGTTAAATCGGTAGTAATGTGGAACATCTTTTCGAAGAAAACAAGTAAGCCGTAAGTGAGTACAGGGCTGATAAGCGCATTGGAACCTGCAAAAGCAAATTCAACAAGCATCAAATCAACCGGGGCAAATCTTTCCAACCCGAAAGCTATTATTGTAGCAGTGTAACCTAATAAAATAATTAGGAACGAGCGAAAAATTTGTGACCGGTTTTTAATATCTCTAACAGTATAAACTGAGAGTCCACCGGCAATCATATTCATTGTTGCAAAAGTATAATCATTCCCGCGGAGAGCACCTGCTATCAAGGCTAAAATAACTGTACAGTAAAATCCCACCCTCGAATCAAAAATAATTGTAAAAAGCATTGATGCAGCAGGTAGGAAAATTAAAAAGTGTATTGGCGCCTGAACCTCAATTTGATTTACAAGAAATGTAATAAGCGATACGAACACAAAAATGAGTGAAATAAGTATAAGCTTATTGTTATCTTCAATAACTCTTTTCCTGAAAAGCATAAGGTAAACGGAAAGTAAAGAGAGAAGTAAACTAATGTGAATAAATTTTCCTATAAATTGGAGGAACAACCCTTCTTTTGCAACTGTTTCACCTTTGGCTTCCTTATACGAATCAATCTTTAATTTTATTTCGTTCGAAATCCTTTCATGTTTTGCAATTATCCTCTCATTTTCATTTACTATACCAGAATATCTTGAAACATTGTTTTTTTTCTGTTCAATTTCTTCGTTTGTTGATTCTTCGTTATAAACAAGATTCGGAAAAAGAAAATGTACTGTGTATTCGGTTAAAGCTTCTTCTAATTCATCAGGATATTTAAACCGTATTAATTCCCTGGCTATTTTTTCCCGTGCCCGGTTAAAAAATAAAAATTTATCTATCTGGGCTATCTCATCAACATTACCAATTCTTATTGCAATGCTGTCTTTTGTTTCTTCCCCGTCGTTGATATTGAGAACACCTTCTTGATAAACCTTATTTAAAACAAACCCTGCGGCACTAAATAAATTTCTAAGTTTATATATGCCACTTTTAATCAGGTTTCTTTCTTTCAATCTTATAGATTGAAATATTTTAAATGAAGAAGTACTTAGGAATGTAGAATTTACAATTTCAATCAAATCATTGTCTGCAGATTTGTCAAAAACTTCAATAAGAAAATTGCTATAGTTTCTCAGTGAATCAATGCTATATTCTACCATTCCGGAATTGCTAATAAAAACGGGATAAACTTTATTTTCAGCGGCTCTCAACTCGCCTTGGTAAATCTCTTCGCTTTTGATGATTGGAAAACTAAATTCTGCAATCAGTTCATCGTTAAGCCATACAGTTCCTTCTGTAACTTCGGATTCAATAGATTCGCCCTTTGGAAACATGAGTGCAATTAGCATTACGGTTATAAACACAATTGCAATTTTATAAAATAAACTTTGGGATGTTAATATTTCAGATAATTTTGCCATTAATTAATCTTTTTTGCCCTGAGAATCATCTCTAAAAACTCTGCCGGTCCTTCATTATTATTCGATCTTTCAGTTATGTGATCAGCATTTCTTATTAATTCCGGAATTGAATTTGCCACTGCTACTTTTATCGCATCTGATTCAAACATGCTTATATCGTTATACCAATCACCCATTACAACAGAATGATGCGGCTTGATATGTAAATATTTAAGTAATCTTTTCAATCCCTTTCCTTTGGAGGATCCTGTTTTTCTAATATCTAAATAATACAATCCTCTCTTACTTTGCGAACGATAATAAGAGGCATTACAACCTAAAGCGTATGGGAATGTGAATTTATCTCTAACAAATTCAATCGATTCTTTGTTGTCGCCGACAAAGACAATCTCTAGGGTCTTATCCATCAGATTATCGTACGAAGAAACTTCTTTATATTTAGCACCGAACTTATTTAACAGGTTTGGAATTACAGTATTAAATTCAGTAAAATATATTGCATCCGAATGACAAAGTGCAATATTCAACAAATAATTTTCTGCAAATTTTACTGCTTTTTCAACATATTTTTTTTTCAAGAAAGATTCGAAAATTATTTCACCTGAGGGATAATCTACGATAAGGCTTCCATCCAGTGAAATTATCGGATTTTTAATTTCCAGCTCTTTTGCAATATCTGTAACAGCAGAATGGAGTCTGCCCGTAGCAAAAGAAAAAAGCACATCATAATTGTGCAGTTCACGAATAAGTTTTTTAGTTTCTACCCCAACCGAACCATCGTTTTTGAGCAATGTTCCATCAAGATCGGAAACTACAATCTTTATATTTTTTAATCTTTCTTTATCAGACATTCTTAGATTATTACAATACGGCACCCAAGTTCTGTAAAAGATTTGTTTTATAAATCTTATTGGTATTAAGTACAAATTAATCGAAATTTGAGCAATAATTTACCAATTCTATATGAATTGAGTAAATTTGTTTTGAATTCGAGCGTAAATTGTTCTTTTCAAAACTAAATAAAAGAACACATACAAAAAATGTTTAATTTTTTGTAATTATTAAGACTGTATTGGTTAATGAAC
>JBATTD010000819.1:0-4832 GCA_049670345.1 Ignavibacteriaceae bacterium | reverse complement strand
GTATACTACAATATGCTCATACGTGAATAGAACAAACTAATCGTTTTGTGTTCTATAATAATTATCGACAGAGAGAGGATCCTAACAATAGAAAAAGAACAAGGATTGCTGCTTCAATAAAAATAGGAATTCGAAATGCTATTGATAATCGTATTAATCCCGGGGCGTTGCTTTATCCGTTATTAAATAGTGTTCCGGTTCCCGTTTCGCAATATTGCTTTAAACTGTTCAAATAATATCCCCAATTATAATTACAGGATGCAAAAAAATCGGTTTCTTCTTTCCAGTTGTTATGTGAGAATCTTAATATTGTATTACCATCTTTCTCTTCAAGATCAAAGAGATAAGTTGTGCCTATCCACTCTTTATCACCCTTAAGGCACTCCCACTCAACCGTTTTGCTATTCTTAAGATTAGTTATTTTCATTTTATTGTAATAGCGTTCACCAAAAATAAATTCGGCTGTGCCGCCAATATGCTCATCTGTTTTAGCACTTGTTGTCCACCATCCGCATAATCCTTCGGTTTTACTTATTGCAGTATAAACTTTTTCGGGCTGTGCTTTAATAAGAAGGTAGTGTTTTATTGATGGCATCTGTTAATTATTAGAATGTTTTAAATATAAAGTCATTGCAAGCATAGGTTTATCTGCCTTGCTTACAATGACTTTCAGTTAAACCTGATTACCCTTCGCCTTCCTTCTTTTCACTCCATGGCGGAGTAACATCATTCATTCTTGCATAGGCAATTCCCTGTCCAAGGTGTTCATGACAGTGTGCGATCATAGTTATCATAAAATTCCTGACGCTCATAGTCATACCAAATACTTCAACCTGGCGATCAAGATCTTCCTGGGTAAGTTCCGCCATTCTCTTTTTTAGAATATCGAAGGATTCGTTCATCTTTTCTATTACTGCAGCTTTATCTGTAGTTTGTGTGTCCCAATCATTAACCTTACTAAAATCCATAACAAAGCCAACATCTTCGGGTACTGTGCCGCCGGAAACTGTTACACAAATATAATTGGCAAAAGCAGCGTGCAGATATACCTCGCTAACGGATCGAACTCCTTCTGTTGGTCTCCAGCCAAATGTGGTCTCCGGCATTGCCTCAGCAAGCTGGCTTAATCTTCCCTGTATAAACTCAGTTTGTCCCATAAACTCCTTAACAATAACGATATCGCTGGGCGGATTAAGAGCAGAAACCGGCTTGATTAAGACAAGCAAAATTGCCGTAACAAAAATTGAAAATAGAATTGATTTAATTTTAAGCATAGTGCCTCCTGAAATTGTTAAATAAATAATAAAAACTCCGCCTGGTTAAAATTCCCCGATGTGTAATATTAATTGAGGCTGAATATATGAAATTGAATCATAATTTACCAAATAAATAAAGCCTCATTAAATTACACTGCCTTTTTTTGCACCGCAGCTTTATTAATTGTGTTGTTCATCACAAACGTTTGTCTTTTTATAGATTCTTCATGGATCAACCGTAAAAAGCTCTTAATAAATTCTTCACTAAGCCCCATTGCCAGTCCCATATTAAGTCTTTTATTAGCTATCTCATCCCATCGTTTAATCTGTAGGATCGTAACACCATTTTCTTTCTTGTATTCTCCAATACGCTCAGCAATTTCCATTCTTACCGAAAGATTTTGGATCACTTCTTCATCCAACTCATCAATAACATTTCTAAGTTGTTCTAATTGATCTTCAAAATTCTTGTTGTTTATTCTCGATTCTCTGATTATCAACTCGTCAATAATTTTGATTAGTTGCAGAGGTGTGAGCTGCTGGCTGGAATCGCTAAGTGCTATTTTAGGATTAATATGACTTTCTATCATCAACCCGTTCATATCCAAATCAATTGCTTTTTGTGATATCATTGGAATCAAATCCCTGCCGCCTGCTATATGGCTGGGATCACAAATAACCGGTAGTGCGGGGCAAATTGTTTTTAATTCAATTGGTATTTCCCACATAGGGGTGTTTCTAAATGGTGTTTTTTCAAAAGATGAAAAACCTCTGTGAATAGCAGCAATTTTTGTAATACCGGCTTCATTAATTCTTTCCAATGCTCCAATCCACAATTCTAAATCGGGATTAACCGGATTTTTTACCAGAACGGGTATATCAGTTCCCTTTAAAACATCTGCAATTTCCTGAACTGAAAAAGGATTCGCCGACGTCCTTGCACCAATCCACAAAACATCTATTCCATATTTTAAACAGAGTTCAACATGTTTTTGGTTTGCGACCTCGGTAGTTACAAGCAAACCGGTTTCTTCTTTAACAGTTCTCAGCCAACCGAGTCCTTTTTCACCAACACCGTTAAATGAATTAGGTCTTGTTCTCGGTTTCCAGATTCCTGCCCTGAATAAATGTACTTTTCCTGTAACAGCAAGTTCTTCAGCCGTGCTTAATAATTGCCTTTCTGTCTCGGCACTGCAAGGTCCGCTGATAATAACGGGTTTTTTGTACCCTGGAAGCCACCTCTCGATCGGGGTAATATTTAATTCAAGTTTCATAATTATGTCCGGCTTATGTTTGAAATATCCATTTTTGAATTTTGTCCCTCTAATATTCTTCTTATATCATTTGCCTTTATCATCAGGTTATAAATTTGCTGTGTATCTTTCTTCTCAATAAGTTCTTTGAACAATTTAAGTTTTTCTATATATGCATCTAATGCTTTTGATAAGTGCTGCGAATTTTGTTCGAATATTGGCGCCCACATATCGGGCGAGCTCATTGCAAGTCTAACTGTAGATGCAAAACCACTTCCGGCAAGTTCGAAGATTCTATCTTTTTCTTTTTCTATTTCGAGAACGGTTAAGCCCAATGTAAAGGAGCTTATATGTGAAAGATGGGAAACATATGCTGCATGAAGATCATGTTCCTTCGATTGCATGTTTATGATCTTCATTCCAATAACATTGTAAAATTCTTCTGTTTTCTTAACTGCAAAATCAAAACTGTTTTCACTATCACAGATAATCAATAATTTACCATCGAACAAACCGTTGAAAGCAGAGAGAGGACCAAAATTCTCAGTCCCGGCTATTGGATGTGTTGCAACAAAATTGCCCCTGTTTTTGTGTTGATCAGCAATCCGGCAAATTCCTTCCTTTGTTGAACCAACATCTATAACCGTTGTTGTACTATTAATTTTATCAAGAATCTCCGGTAATAATAATTTTGTCTGATCAACCGGCACAGCAATTATAACAGAATCAGCACGGTAAACTGCTTCGTCTAAATCAGCAATTTCATCTACAAGACCAATTTTGAGAGCATCTTCTGCATTTGATTCATTTATATCAACTCCGATTATAGTCCCGGCAATTCCTTTTTCCTTAATGCTTATTGCCATCGAACCGCCAATCAATCCTAAACCAATAACTGTAACTATCATTTTACCTCAACCATTTTTCTCTATGTTTTGAATTCTTTTTATTGCTTCTTCTATATTTTCCACCTTATTACACAACGATACTCTTACATATCTTTCTCCATTGCTGCCGAAAATAAATCCGGGCGTGATAAAAACATTTGCTTCGTATAGAATTTTGTCTGCAAGCTCTGCACCATTTGTAATTTCAGTCTGTACTTTTGCCCATACAAACATTCCCACCTGGTTCTCATCATAAGTGCAACAAAGTAAGTTCAACAATTCAAAAACTTTTTCCCTTCTCTTATGCAGTACATTATTCTGTTCTTCATGCCATTTATCATGATTCTTTAATGCCTCAATTGCTGCATGTTGAACCGGAAGGAAAATTCCCGAATCAATATTGCTTTTAACTTTTAAGACGGAATGAACATAATGCTTATTCCCAGAAACCCAGCCAAGACGCCATCCAGCCATATTGTGAGATTTACTTAGAGAATTCAATTCCAGCGATACTTCCTTAGCATCCTCCTCAAACAATAAACTTTTAGGATTATCATTTAAGATTAAACTATACGGGTTATCGTTGCACAAAAGAAAGTTTTTTTCTTCGGCAAGAATGATTAACTCCTTAAATAATCCGTTAGATGCAATTGCGCCAGTTGGCATATGCGGATAGTTAATCCACATGATTTTTACTTTGGATAAGTCTTTACTCTTTAGTTCCGAAATATTAATCTGCCAATCATTCTCTTCTTTCAGATCATAATACTTTACAACAGCACCCAAAATTTTACTCGCGGAAGTGTAACTGGGATAACCGGGATTTGGGACAAGCACTTCATCCCCTGGATTCAGAAATGCCATTGATATATGCATTATTCCTTCTTTCGAACCGATGAGCGGCAGCACTTCTGTTTCAGGATCTAAAGCAACCTTGTAAGTTATTCTGTAATATTCTGCAATTGCATTTCTTAATTCTGGTGATGATTTATAGCTTTGGTATCCGTGATTTGCGGGATTGTTTGCTGATTTCACAAGTGCATTTGTAGTATTTTGTGATGGCGGAAGATCGGGATTTCCGATTCCAAGATTTATCACACCGATGCCGGAATTTTCCAATTCAATTATCTCTTTAAGCTTTTTCGAAAAATAATATTCTCCGACTGCTGCTAATCTGTTTGCTTCTGTAATCGCCATATCTTTCTGTTTCATTTAAAATGAAAAAGCCCGGCTCACTTTCGGAACCGGGCTTTGTGCGCTAATATTTTATTTTTGATTAGAACATACTACTACGGTTCCGAGAGGTTATGACCGGATAATAAAAGTAATAATATGTGCTAAAGCTTAAATTCATTTCCGGAAAAGTATGAAAGCTATCGTATTAAGTCAAGTTTATTTTTGAGTTCACTATAAATTAAATTTTTCAAATCCTGATG
>JBATTD010000818.1:0-3112 GCA_049670345.1 Ignavibacteriaceae bacterium | reverse complement strand
GGCAACATTCCTCTTACTAAACAAGCGGAAAAAGTATTAAAGATAACACAGATCGAATCGAAAATTTATAAGGCAGATGTAATTGGCACCGAACATCTTCTGCTTTCACTTTTGAGGGATGAAGATAATATTGCAACACAAATTCTACATCAGTTTAATGTTACATATGATACAGCCCGCTCCGAGTTGAATGATATGCTTAGCAGCAGGGACCCCAAGGGTAGTTCTAACAGACCAATCTTGAAAGATAAAAAATCCGAAAAAACCAAAACTCCTGTTTTAGATAACTTTGGTCGTGACCTGACAAAATTTGCAATTGAAGACAAACTCGATCCGGTTGTTGGAAGAGAAAAAGAGATTGAACGTGTAGCGCAAATATTAAGCAGAAGAAAGAAAAACAATCCTGTTTTAATTGGAGAACCCGGTGTTGGTAAAACTGCAATTGCTGAAGGATTGGCTCTTCGAATAGTTCAGAAAAAAGTACCAAGGACTTTGCAGGACAAAAGAGTAGTAACTTTAGATCTTGCAGGATTAGTTGCCGGAACAAAGTACAGAGGGCAGTTTGAAGAAAGAATGAAAGCGTTGATGAACGAACTTGAAAAAGCTAAAGATATTATTCTTTTTATAGATGAGTTGCACACTATTGTTGGTGCAGGTGGTGCTTCAGGTTCGCTGGATGCTTCAAATATGTTCAAGCCGGCATTATCCCGTGGCGATATTCAATGTATTGGTGCAACTACTTTGGATGAATACAGAAAATACATTGAAACCGATGGCGCTCTTGATAGACGTTTCCAAAAGGTAATGGTTGATCCGCCCTCATACGATGAAACTATAGAAATACTTGCAAATATTAAATTTAAGTATGAAGAACATCATCATGTAAAATACGCTAAAGAAGCAATTGATACTGCTGTTAAACTTAGCAACAGATATATAACCGACAGAAATTTACCAGATAAAGCTATTGATGTGATTGATGAAGCAGGTTCGAGAGTTCATATGGGTAACTTTGAGGTTCCGAAGGACGTTTTGGATTTTGAAGAGAAAATTGAAGAAGTAAGGCTCGAAAAAGCTGCTGTTGTTAAACAGCAGGATTATGAAGAAGCTGCTAAGCTAAGAGATAAAGAGCGCAATCTGCAATCCGATCTCGAAATTGCTAAAAGGGAATGGGATGCCCGCACAAAAGATATTGTTCACGATGTTACAGAAGAAGATATTGCAACTGTTGTTGCTATGATGACAGGTATTCCTGTAAACAGAATTGCACAAACCGAATCCGATAAACTTCTTAAAATGGATGACTCGCTTAAAGAACATATTGTTGGACAGGACGAGGCAATTTTAAAACTAACAAAAGCAATCCGCAGAACCCGTGCAGGACTTAAAAATCCGGACAGACCGATTGGCAGTTTCATATTTCTAGGTCCAACCGGCGTTGGTAAAACTGAATTATGTAAAGCATTAGCAAGATATCTTTTCGATTCTGAAGATTCACTTGTTAGAATTGATATGAGCGAATACATGGAAAAATTCTCGCTTTCAAGATTAGTTGGCGCTCCTCCGGGATATGTCGGTTATGAAGAAGGCGGACAGTTAACCGAAAAAGTCAGAAGAAAACCATATTCAGTTGTGCTGTTTGATGAAATTGAGAAAGCTCATCCTGATATTTTCAGTATACTTCTTCAGGTTTTGGATGATGGTACTCTTACCGATAGTCTTGGAAGAAAAGTTGATTTCCGAAATACAATTATCATCATGACATCTAACGTAGGAACGAAAGATATTCGTGATATTGGTTCTTTTGGATTTGGTGATGAAACAAAGGAAAAAGATAAATATAATCAGCTGAAAGATGTTGTTGAAGATGCGATGAAGAAACTGTTCAATCCTGAATTCCTTAATAGAATTGATGATACAATTGTATTCAGGAAACTTACCAAAGAAGATATTATGAAGATAATTGAAATTGAGATTCAAGGTCTTTACAAGAATCTTGAAGAAAACAAACTCGATCTCCTTCTGGATCAATCGGCAAAGATATTTATAGTTGATCAGGGATTTGATGAAAAGTTTGGGGCAAGACCGCTTAAACGTGCTATCCAAAAATTTGTTGAAGATCCTTTAGCCGAAGAAATTTTAAGAGGTTCTTTTAAAGAAGGTACAAAAATTATAGCAAAGCATGTTGAGGATGCAGAAGAACTTGTCTTCTACGATGAAGCGCTTGAAAAGGAAAGCCCGAGTGAAGAACCGGAAAAAACGGATATGAATTAAGTTTTTATTTAGTATTCCCTCATTAATAAAGCGTATTTTATTAATACGCTTTTTTTTATTTAAATTTACAATCATTTTTTTCACTAACGCGAAAAGCCGATTATGCCTCTATTAAAATCGATGGAAATAGACAGAAGACTATCAGGTTTGCCGGGATGGAATTACAAAGATAAACAGATTGGGAAATTGTTTGAATTGAGCAATTTTAGAGAAGCACTGGATTTTGTATGTAAAATTGGTGAAGCGTCGGAAAACATGAATCATCATCCAGATATTTTTATACATTCTTGGAATAAAGTGAAAATTACAATATCAACGCACAGCGAAGGCGGAGTAACTGAAAAAGATTTTATACTAGCAAAGCAAATTGAAAGAATAAACGATGAGCGATAGATTAAAATCGCTCTTAAAACTCCTTGAACAAGATCCCAACGATTCATTTCTTTCCTATGGAATTGCACTGGAACATATTTCAACGGACAATTACAAAGAAGCGGAAAGATATTTATCATCAATAATAAAAAAAGACCCGGATTACGTTCCTGCTTATATGCAGCTTGCACAGGTTTATGAAAATTTGAATTTAATTGATAAAGCAAAGAATATTTATAAAGAAGGAATTGAAATTGCAAAAAAGAACAACGATTCACACGCTGCTGATGAAATGGAGGATTTCTTAAATGAGCTTAAGTGAAAATAATATTCTGGAAATCTTTGAAAAGACAGAAGCATTGTTTAACGGACATTTCTTTCTTACTTCGGGAAGACACAGCGATGTTTATTTTCAGTGTGCGAAGGTTTTACAGCACCCGGAATATATTGAAGAGTTATGTTCAAA
>JBATTD010000817.1:0-2183 GCA_049670345.1 Ignavibacteriaceae bacterium | reverse complement strand
GTTACGCATACTTAAAATGTTACAAATCCGATCCTTATGTGTTTGTGAAATTACCGAAGTTCTTCAGCTCGCTACTTCTACTGTATCAAAACATTTAAGTATACTAAAAGATTCTGATTTTATTATGGAGGAGAAGAGTGGAAAGTGGGTTAATTACATGATAAAAACAAATCCATCAGATCAACGAGTTTCATCACTACTGTCTCGTTTGGATTTCTGGATTTCGGATGAAGCAGTAATAAGTAAAGATAGAATTCTTGTTAACAAAGTTGATAGAAATATTTTGTGCTCAAAATAATTTTTTTACTAACGGTTTCGATATTTGGCGAATTATAGTAATAAGTAATTAGTGAACTGGAAAGAACAATATAAAAGCTTTTTGTGGATAGCAGGATTTTTCGTCTTTGCTTATTTCTTACCAATTGAGTCTGAAAAATTTCAGGGTGCAGTTAGCGATGCATTATCACTAACAAAATGGTATGCGCAGGAACACGTTCTGCTTTGCCTAATACCTGCCTTTTTTATTGCAGGAACGATTGCAGTATTTGTAAGTCAGTCTGCAGTGATAAAATATTTTGGAGCCAAAGCAAAAAAATGGATTTCTTATCTTGTCGCGTCTGTTTCTGGTTCTATTTTAGCAGTATGTTCCTGCACAGTTCTTCCACTATTCTCAGGCATTCATAAAAGAGGCGCTGGTTTAGGTCCAGCAATTGCATTTCTATATTCGGGTCCAGCAATAAATATTTTGGCAATTATTTTAACCGCAAGAATACTTGGATTTGAATTAGGTATTGCAAGGGTTGTTGGAGCGGTTGTATTCAGCATTGTTATCGGATTATTAATGGCATTCTTTTTCAGAAAAGAAGAAAGGGAAAAAGCTGAAGCTCAGTTAGCAATGCCCGATGTTGAAGAGGGTAGACCATTTTGGCAAACATCATTTCACTTTTTTATTCTAGTTGGAATTCTAGTTTTTGCAACTTGGGGCACACCAGATTCTGATTCAGGCTTGTGGACTTTTGTTTACAGTTTTAAATGGTTGATAACAGGACTGTTCGGAGTTGGATTAGCATTATCTCTTATTTACATATTAAAAATTAAGCAATTGTTTGTAATACTTGGATCTATTCCGGTAATAATACTTGCGATTATTTATCCACAATATCCGCTAATTCCATTTGTTGCAGCTGTTGCTGTGTTAACAATTCTTCTTTCAATTTCCGATGGAGAACCAAATGAATGGATGGGCGAAACCTGGGGATTTACAAAGCAGATCCTTCCTTTACTTGGTGCAGGTGTTTTAGTTGCTGGCTTTTTACTCGGTTCACCCGAGGGTGGCAGTGGTATTATTCCTAATCATTGGATTTCAAACTTAGTAGGCGGAAATAGTTTATTCTCAAATTTCTTTGCTTCGATAGTTGGTGCATTTATGTATTTCGCAACCTTAACCGAAGTGCCAATTCTTCAGGGTTTAATCAGTAGCGGGATGGGAAAAGGACCTGCGCTGGCTTTATTGCTTGCTGGTCCTGCATTATCGCTTCCAAATATGTTAGTTATTAGGAGTGTTATTGGAACTCGGAAAACCCTAGTATATGTCTTGTTAGTAATAATAATGTCGACAATAAGCGGATTGATTTACGGTTCACTATTCTAAGCATGAAATGAATGAAAAAATTTGTGTAAAGATTATATTTATGCGGAATGATAATCTTAAAGATAAAATAGAAACATTAAAATATTAGAGAGAGGCAAATACAATGGTTGTAAAAATCTTAGGTACTGGATGCAAGAAATGTAATGCACTAGAGTTAAAAGTAAAAGAATTAATTCAACTAAATAATATTGATGCCTCTGTTGAAAAAGTATCGGATATTCAGGAAATAATAAAGTATGGAATAATGATGACACCGGGTCTTGTGGTAAATGAACAAGTTAAGAGTAGTGGTGTCATTCCTAAAGATGATCAAATTATTACCTGGTTAAAGGGAGGAAATTAAATGAAAATCACACCGTATATTTTTCTATTCTTAGTTGTTTCGACTTTTCTATCGGCACAAGAGAAGGAGATTAAACAAACCTCTCCTAAAATAACGTTTGTCGAACTGGGGTCCGTAAAATGTGTGCCCTGCATACAAATGCAGCCAATTATGAAATCAGTTGAACAAAAATATGGCGAGCAGATTAAA
>JBATTD010000816.1:0-1850 GCA_049670345.1 Ignavibacteriaceae bacterium | reverse complement strand
GAAATAATCTGTCAGTATCCGGTGGTTTTGTTATAAATTCATAAGCTCCGAGTTTTACAGCTTTAAGTGCAACTTCAACTTCATTAACTGCCGTAATAATTATAACCGGAATTTTGGGGAATTGGGCATAAATTTCCTCAAGTAAATCCAAACCGCTTTTTTGAGGCATATAAACATCTAACAAAATAAGTTCAATATCCTTTTGTTCGAGGATAGAAATTACTTTCAAAGGGTCTTCTTCAGTAATTACATTCTGATATCCTTCCTGCTCTAATAAACCTCTCATTAAATCCAGGTATGATATTTCATCATCTACAATTAATATTGAATTACCTAACATATATTGCCTCTGTGTAAAATTTAATTACAAAGATAAGTATATTTTTTTTTAATGGTTAATACATTAATTGAATTTGAACCATAAAATGTTAAAAAGCAAAATTCAGGACTTTTTATTATTTTCAATAAAGTTAATTTAAAATTTAATTAAAGCTTGAGGATGATAAAATGACAGCAAATTTTGATATGATACAGAAAGTATATGATGGATTTAGAGATAATATTGAAAAAGCCAGAAAAGTTTTAGACCGTCCGATGACTTATACAGAAAAAATACTTTATGCACATCTATGGGAACTCACGGAAACCAAATATGCTGGAGGAAAAGACTATGTTGAATTATCGCCGGATAGAGTTGCAATGCAGGATGCAACAGCGCAGATGGCGTTGCTTCAGTTTATGTCTGCAGGAAGAGAATCTGTTGCTGTCCCGTCCACAGTGCACTGCGATCATCTGATACAAGCGGAGATAGGAGCTAAAGATGATTTGTTAAGAGCCACCGAAGATAATAAAGAAGTTTATGAATTTCTGGAAAGTATTTCTCGCAAATACGGAATTGGTTTTTGGAAACCGGGTGCCGGAATAATACACCAGGTAGTGCTTGAAAATTATGCTTTCCCGGGTGGAATGATGATTGGCACTGACTCACACACACCTAATGCGGGTGGTTTGGGTATGATAGCTATAGGTGTTGGTGGTGCAGATGCAGTTGATGTGATGGCAGGCATGCCCTGGGAATTGAAATGGCCAAATTTGATTGGCATTAAATTAACAGGCAAGTTAAATGGATGGGCTTCCGCCAAGGATGTAATATTAAAATTAGCTGGCATCTTGACCGTTAAAGGAGGAACCGGTGCCATTGTAGAATATTTTGGTGAGGGAACTCAATCAATTTCCTGTACAGGTAAGGGAACAATATGTAATATGGGAGCAGAAATAGGAGCAACAACTTCAGTATTTCCCTTCGATGAAAAAATGTCTTCTTATTTAAGAATCACTGGAAGAGCTGATGTTGCCGCTTTAGCTGAAGGGCTTGCAGATTTATTAACTTCTGATAAGGAAGTTCTTGAATCGCCTGAAAAATATTACGATCAGATAGTTGAAATTAATCTAGATGAATTGGAGCCTCATCTTAATGGTCCCTTTACACCTGATAAAGCGTGGCCGATTTCTAAAATGAAAGCAGCTGTAAAAGAAAATAATTTTGTTGATAAAGTTAGCGTAGCCTTAATTGGCAGCTGTACAAATTCCAGTTACGAAGATATTGATCGTTCTGCAAGTATAGCAAAGCAAGCGAAGGATAAGAATCTTAAAACAAAATCCGAGTTTACTATTACTCCGGGTTCAGAGCAGGTTCGTAGTACAATAGAACGCGATGGGCAGTTAAAAAAGTTAACCGATATTGGTGGGACAATTTTGGCAAATGCTTGTGGCCCTTGTATTGGTATGTGGAAACGTGTTGGAGCTGAGAACAAGGAGAGGAATACAATAGTTACATCTTTCAACCGAAA
>JBATTD010000815.1:0-1599 GCA_049670345.1 Ignavibacteriaceae bacterium | reverse complement strand
ATGGAACTTTGATGTAATTGTTATTGATCCAGGACACGGTGGAAAAGATCCCGGCGCAATAGGTTTAAATAAGATTAATGAGAAAGATATCAACTTAAAGGTTGCATTAAAGTTAGGAAAATTAATTGAAGAGCAGATGAAAGATGTAAAGGTTGTTTATACACGAAGCACGGATGAGTTTGTAGATCTGTATAAGAGAGGTAAATTGGCAAATGAACATGGGGGCAAACTATTTATTTCAATTCATTGCAACTCAACAAAAACCAAACCAACCAACGCAACCGGAATTGAAGTTTATTTATTACGTCCCGGTAGAACACAGGAGGCCATAAACATTGCCGAAAGAGAAAACCAGGTAATTGAATACGAAGATGATCCGACACGCTATGAACAGCTAACCGATGAAAATTTTATACTTGTAAGCATGGCTCATTCTTCATACATGAAATATTCCGAAAGCTTTGCCGATATGCTTAATACACAATTTAGAAATAACACTAAACTTAAAGCCCGTGGTGTAAAACAAGCAGGATTTTATGTGCTTGTCGGTGCTTCGATGCCAAGCGTATTAATTGAAAGCGGATTTATATCAAACAAAAAAGATGTTAACTATCTGGATAGTTCATCGGGGCGTACGCAGCTTTCAGAAGCAATATTTGAAGCAATAGAAGAATACCGGCAATACTATGTAAAACAAATGGAAGCAGAGCTATAATTTTCTATTCCGCCTAAAATTATTTGCCCTTCCTGTTTTTTATAATATAAGGTTATTATCCTTACCAACATTTATTTGTTAGTTTCTGTTTAATCATTAATTTCAAATTTATCTATCAACTCTATTTCACTACTCATTTCGTAACTAATTTTTTCTTTTGGAAAAGCTCCATATATTTTAACTTCAACCTTTTCTTTCTTCACATTAAAAATGGCATAATGAAATGCTCTTACTCCAAAAAAATCTTCCGAGCGCTGACTATTTTTACCAGGACCATAATTGTAATTCAATACATTGTAATAAGGAAGTGCTTCATTGTAACTCATTTCTTCGTACGGTTTTATACTATCGGGCTGTTCACTAAACATAGGATTAAATTGGTATAAAGGTGCACCGGCACTACCTGCGACAATTTGATAAACACCATCCACCGATTGCCTTCCGTAAATATGCTCGTGCCCGCAAACATATGCTGAAACTTTATTATCAGCTAAAATTTGCCAAAACTTATCTCGCTGATTTATATGCCATTGCTTTAAAGAATCAACCGGAGGTTTAAAACTTGTACCAAGGTTAGGCAACCCATCGTGCAAATGCCCACCAATTGGGAAGGGCACATCGTGACCAAAAATGAAGGTGTATCTAACGTTTCTTTCATTCGCTTTTTGAAGATCATTTTCAAGCCAATCGAGATGTTTTACATAATGCCAATCACGCCTGTCATCAGAAGGATCATCCGGATCGCCGTAATACCATCTTTCTGTATCAACACAAACAAAATGTACATTAATATAATCGAAGGAGTAGGTTAATCCTTTTTCATCATCAGGTCCGTTCATAAAAACATCAGTAAAAACCGATCTGAAATTATCTTCATCCTTTGG
>JBATTD010000814.1:0-3785 GCA_049670345.1 Ignavibacteriaceae bacterium | reverse complement strand
ATCCGTAGTCAGACGCTCTATCCAATTGAGCTACGGGCGCATATAAAAACTTTATTTCAAAATAGACTCATCCGCTTCCATCCAATTGAGTTTAACTGCCGAAGGCAGGCTACGGGCGCATATATTTTTGAATTGCAAATATAATATTTAGCTGTTGTTTATACAATCCCGTTTATCTGAACTTCATACTTTCAATCATTTCTCTATAATAGATCACCCATTTAAATGCCCGATTTTGAACAAAATCAAATTTGTAACTATGATTTTACACGCTTTTTATTAGAGTTACGAACTTTTTTTTTATATTTTGCACTACTTCAAATTATTAATCATTTCAGGATAGAAAATGTTTAAAGGAGTTGGAACTGCTTTAATTACACCGTTCAAAGAAGATCAATCGTTGGATATTGGTTCGCTTAAAAAGATTTTAGAACACCAGATAAATAATAATATTGATGCTCTCATTGTTTTAGGAACGACCGGCGAATCCCCGGTTATTGAATATGAAGAACGTAGAAAACTTATTTCGACAGTTGTTGAAGAGGTGAAGGGAAAAATTCCAATTATAATCGGGACTGGCTCAAACAATACAAAAAAGGTGATTGAAAACAACAAACTTGCCGAAGATCTAAAAGCGGACGGTTTACTTATCGTAAATCCGTATTACAACAAAGGTACGCAGGAAAGTCTCTTAGAACATTACAAGTATATCTCCGAGAGAACAAGCTTGCCCATGATATTGTATAACGTACCATCAAGAACCGGAATGAATATTTTACCGGAAACTGCAGTTCGAATTCATAATAATTGTAACAATGTTGTTGCTATTAAAGAAGCGAGTGGAGATATTTCTCAAATTGCAAATCTTATTGCAATTAAACCTGATTCGCTTTCTGTTCTTTCAGGTAATGATGATCAAACATTACCGATAATAGCATTGGGCGGTGATGGGGTAATATCAGTTTTTTCAAATCCCTATCCTTCAGAGATGAAACAAATAACTGATGCAATGCTTAATAATGATCTTTCCACGGCACAAAACTTTAACAATAAATATCTTGGTATGATGAACGCATTGTTTATTGAGACGAGTCCTGCTCCCGTAAAATTTGTAATGCATCATATGGGTTTTTGTGAAAATATACTGCGGCTGCCTCTTGTAAATGCAACTTCAAAAGCTGAAGATTTATTGATAAATGAAGTTCAGAAAATGAAAAATTAAATTAACTATCGGAAAGTACAAATGAAATATGGTGTAATCGGTGCTTCTGGCAGACTTGGTTCAGAGGTAGTTAAATTGTTTGAAGAGAAAAATCACAAATTGGTTTTTGCTTACGATCTTGAAGGTGAGTGGAAAAATGAGAATCCTGATTTAATAATTGATTGCTCTTTTCCTGAAGTATTTAATAAAAGCATTGAATACGCATGCGAGCTGAATAAACCATTCATTGTTGCAACTACTGGTCTTACTGAAGATAATATTGAATTGATGAAAAAGTATTCAAAGCAATTCCCGATTGTGCAGAGTTTTAATTTCTCAATCGGTATTCAAATATTATTAAAATTAACAGAAGCGGCAAATGAAAAGCTATCAGATTGGGATGTAGAAATAAGTGAAACACATCATCGATTTAAAAGAGATAAACCATCAGGCACTGCAAAGATGATACAAAATATATTTGACGGAAAGGAGATAAATACTTCATCACTCAGGTTAGGAAATGTTCCCGGTGATCATTCAGTTAGTTTTGGCGGATTAGGTGAAGTAATTACTATTTCTCATCGTTCATTATCACGCAAAACATTTGCAGAAGGGATTTTACTTTCAGCTCAATTTGTTGTTAATAAAAAAAATGGTTTTTATTCCTTTACGGATGTTGTTTTTGGAAAATAAATAAAATTTGTTATTCTGATCTTAATTTATTAGGAGAAGAATCTTTTTCAGTAGATTCTTCTGACGCTTTACTTTATCAGAATGACAGATCATTAAAATTATTTTAGAAATATCAGGTTCTAATATGGATTCATACGAAGTAATAAAGAAAATATCAGAAGCGAAAAAGAAAACTCCTGCTAAAGTTTACCTGCAAGGAAATTTAGATAATATCGATTTTAGCAATTATGATTTTTATGGTTCATCTGTTTCCGGAATTCTTTTCTGCGAATATTCAGAATTTGAGAAATTTTACAATATCAATAAACAACATATTCAAAAATATAAGATTGAAACTGATAGACGTAATTCAGCAATTCCAATGGCAGACCTAACAAAATATAATTGTAGAATTGAACCTGGAGCAATCATTCGTGATATGGTTGAGATAGGTGATAATTGTGTGATTATGATGGGAGCAGTTTTGAATATCGGTGCTGTTATCGGTGAAAAAACTATGATTGATATGAATGTAGTTGTTGGGGGCAGGGCAGTAGTTGGGAATAATTGTCATATCGGTGCAGGAACTGTTCTAGCTGGTGTTATCGAACCGCCCAGTGCTCAACCTGTAATAATTGAAGATGATGTGATGATAGGTGCTAACGTAGTAATTCTGGAAGGAGTGAAAGTGGCGAAGGGAGCTGTTATTGCCGCTGGTTCTGTTGTGATAAGCGATGTTGAACCAGATATGGTAATGGCCGGCATTCCGGCAAAACCGCTAAAGAAAGTTGATGATAAAACTAAAAGTAAAACACAGCTAATGGAAGAACTTCGTAAATTATAATGAGTGTGATTGTTCAAAAATATGGCGGCAGCAGTGTTTCTGATGTAGAAAAGTTGAAAAAGATTTCTGAAATGATTGCTGCAGTTAAAAATACCGGAAATGATGTTGTTGCAGTTGTTTCCGCTATGGGTAAGACCACAAACTCACTTATCGAAATGGCTAAAGAGATTTCACCTAATCCTTCCCGCAGAGAAATGGATATGCTCCTAAGTACCGGAGAAAGAACAACTATGGCACTGCTTTGTATTGCTTTAAATGAATTGGGAGTGGATGCTATTTCTCTAACCGGTTCACAAGCAGGAATTATCACAAATGATCGGCACAACGATGCTACAGTTATTGAAGTAAGACCGGTTCGAGTACAGGATGAACTGGAGAAGGGTAAAGTAGTTGTAATTGGAGGATTTCAGGGAGTTAGTTACAAAAGAGATATAACTACTTTAGGCAGAGGTGGATCTGATACCTCAGCAGTTGCACTTGCTGCTGCATTGAATGCGGAAAGATGTGAAATTTACTCGGATGTGGACGGTGTTTACACAACTGATCCAAATATTTTAAAAGAAGCTAAACATCTACCCGAAGTATCATATCAGCAAATTCAGGAAATGGCAGAAGCCGGAGCAAAGGTAATGAATGCACAGGCAGTTCAGTTTGCAAAAGAAGCTAAAATAGCTTTATATGCTAGGAGTACATTCAATCCCGGAAACGAAACAATAATTAGAGAAATTACTACCAAAGAGTTATCCGGCGTACTTGCGGTTGTTTACGAGAGAGAGGTTATACGCATTTTTGTAAATAATCCAGGTAAAATTGAATGGGTAATAAAATTTTTTGAGGAGCATCAAATCCCAATTAAGGAATTTCAATTTTCAGGGTTAGGGAGAGATTCCGGGTATAAGTGTTCTTTTATAATTTCAGTAAGCAATGTTCACAATTGGAAGAGAGATAAAGAAATTCTTGAAAATAAATTAAGACATGAAATCTATATAAATGATTGTCTTGGTACACTTTCAATAATTGGAGAGGGGTTTAGCAGAAATAGTAATGTGCTTAAAGATACTCTTAATC
>JBATTD010000813.1:0-1879 GCA_049670345.1 Ignavibacteriaceae bacterium | reverse complement strand
TATTATTGTAGTCTTATTTTCATTATTTATAACCGCACAGGAAACAGAAGAACTTGCCGGGAGGAAAGCACCAAATTTCGTTTTGGAAAATCTTGATGGTGATTACGTTGAACTTAACCAGGAAATTGGTGAGGGCCCTGTGCTTCTTAGTTTCTGGGCAACATGGTGTAAGCCCTGCATAGAGGAATTAGCTGAGTTTAAAAAATTATATAATGAATATAAAGATAAAGGTTTCAAGCTTTTGGAAATATCCACAGATAGTGAAAGAACAGTTGCCAAAGTAAAACCATTTGTAAAATCAAAAAATTATGATTTTCCTGTTCTCTACGATACAAGCGGTGATGTAGCAAGAATTTACTATGCGAGAGCCGTTCCCTTTACAGTTTTGATTGATGACAAAGGTGCAATAGTCTATACCCATCTAGGTTATATGCGAGGTGATGAGCAGGTTGTAAATAACAAAGTAAAAGAAATGATAGAACAATAAAGCATTGATTGGGGCTGTTTGTAATGTGCAATTGAAATGCTTTTCCCAAAAAACGGAAATTTGTTTTAATCATCATTTAAGAAAGCCTGCACTTTTTTTGTAGCACCATAATAATTATAAATAATTCATCTTATATCAATTGTACAAATCTTAGCGAACTACAAATGAACAAATCTTCTTACGCATTTTCGTTATTAATATTCATTATAATTGTTTTTTCTTTTTCAATGTTAGCTCAAACCGGCATGCGGTTAAACATAATGCCCGAAGGATTGGGTTTTTCAAATCAACTTGAGTACTCATACGATGTTGATTTGAAGAGAGAAATATTGGAGAACTGGTTAAACCTTGATTACACCAAAGGTATATTCAGCACAGGATTAAGATATAGTATATTCCAACCCAACGATCCCGATCCCTCAATAAGCAGGGGAAAGGAAAAATATGCAGAGATAGATTTTATTTATTTTGATGCGGCTATAGGAAAGAGAATGGAAGGATTGGACATATTAATTGGAAACTATTATGCCCTGGTGGGGAGAGGAATGGTGCTAAAAAGTTATGAGGATAGAAGCATACGAATTGATAATAACCTGCTCGGATTAAAAGTAATTGGTAAATATGCGGGTTTCATATTAACCGCGCTTTCAGGTATGCCCGAAAATTCGCAAGCAGAGAGAAAAGATATTTTACATCTTGTAGATATTGAATACAGAAATTTAAAATGGTTGAAACTTGGTGGAACCTATGCCTCAAACCTTCCCCCTGGTGATGGCATGGCAAGAACGGATATGGCTTCTGTACGTGCATTACCAAGTTTCTGGAATATTGATATTTACACAGAGTATGGTGTGAAAATGAATGCCGACATACAAAAAAATGCATTTAATGATTCAGAATCAATAATTGGTAAGGGTTTTTACGGCAACTTAAATATGTACTTGGGTTCCTTATCCCTGCTTGGTGAGTACAAATACTATGATAATTATTCCTTTACTACAGAGGACAAGACAGTTAATTACAGTCAACCCCCCTCAGTAAGGTTAGAATATACTTATATGCTTCCTAACCGTCATCCATCACCGCTTGATCCGAATAACGAACAAGGATATCAGGTTGCAGCAGGTTATAGCCCAGACCCCGAGACTTATTTAAATACTGCATATACAATAACCAAAACCCTTGCAGAGGATTCTTATTTTCAAAGAATTAGTGGTACAAACAATCCTGTTCAGACTCAACTAAAAGAATTTTACTTTCAAGCTCAGCGCGACTGGAATTCATCTTTTACAACAATTGCTGCATTTGCTTTTAATGAAGAGCTAACATCCAACACAAAAAACATCACTCCCATTTTGGAATTCAGATATTATTTTAAGAATATCAATACAA
>JBATTD010000812.1:0-9469 GCA_049670345.1 Ignavibacteriaceae bacterium | reverse complement strand
CTTCATCACCTAGCACTGCCTGCGGATAAGTAATAAAAAGATTGTAGATTATATTTGTGTCTTCGCGAATAAAATGTTTGTGCGGCAATTCTTCAAACACAACTATTATTGAACCTGATTCGCCGCCCCGTTTACCTGCATTTCCTTTACCCCGCATCGTCATATAACTTCCTTCGTGTACACCTGCAGGCACATCAATTTCCAATAATTCTTCATCCTGGTATCTTCCGTCGCCCATACATTTTCTGCAGGGTGTATCTATAACTGATCCTTCGCCATTACAGTTTTGACAGGTTGTTATATTTACAAACTGACCGAACACGGAACGGGAAATGGTTTTAACTTCACCTGCTCCGTTACAAACTGTACAAGGTTTTAATGATGAGCCTTTTTCTGCTCCTGTACCGCTGCATTCATTACACCCAACTTGTTTTCTGACATTTACTTTTTTTGTAGTGCCGGCAGCAATTTCTTCCAAAGTTAATTTCAAAGTTACACGAAGGTCTGATCCCGGAGTTCCCGGACCTCTTCTTCGTCTGCCTCCTTGAGTTCCACCTCCAAAGAAATCATCAAAAATTGATGAGCCGCCAAAAATATCTGAAAAATGAGAGAAGATATCATTAATATCAGAAAATCCGGAGGAGCCGAACCCGCTGCTTCTAACACCTTCATGACCAAAACGATCGTACTTTGCTTTCTTATCATCGTGACTTAGTATTTCGTATGCTTCCGCGGCTTCTTTAAATTTTTCTTCAGCTTCAGCATTGTCGGGGTTTCTATCGGGATGATATTCCATTGCAAGTTTGCGATAAGCTTTTTTCATTTCTTCCTTTGATGCATTCTTGTCGACACCAAGTATTTCGTAATAATCTCGTTTAGCCATTAGATTTTTTTATCTTCCTTACTTGTTTATACGGTTGGGTTATTCTTTCGGTTCACTGCTATTTTCTTCACTTACAACTACCTTAGTGTGTCTTATAACTTTGTCTTTATAAGTGTAACCTTTTTCCATCTCATCTAATACGGTGTGTGGTTCAACCGAATCATCGGGACGCTGCATAAGCGCTTCGTGATAATCCACATTAAAAGGATTTCCAACCGCCTCAATTTTCTTTACGCCCTGCTCTTCAAAAACTTTCATTAGTTTATCATAAATAAGTTTTAATCCCTGCTTAATCGCGTTAATATCCTCTGCATCATCAATGTGTCCTAATGAACGTTCAAAATCATCAATCACCGGAAGCAGTTTTTGTATAAACGATTCTGCTGCAAAAGTTAATAAATTTATCTGGTCGTTTTCGGTTCTTCTCTTAAAGTTTTCAAACTCTGCAGCTTTTCTTAAAAGCTTATCTTTTAATTCAACAACTTCCTGTTCAAGCTGCTTTATATTTTCTTCGAGCTTATTTTCGTTTGTTTTTTCAACTGATTCCTCATCTGTTATATCAACTTCTTTTATATCTTTTTCTTTTGCTTTTTTCTGTTTAGTCATTTACAATTTTTCCTTTATTTAATTTGGATTCTTTAAAAACTCTGATAACATTTTAGCAATATAATCTACAATTGCTACAACCTTTGAATATTCCATTCTTTTTGGTCCGACAATTCCAAGAGTTCCAATGGCCTCACCAAACTTATATTCTTTACTTATAAAACTATAGTCACGCATTTTTATATCTTCATTTTCCCCGCCTATCGAGATAAACACGTTATCCTGATCTGCTTCGCTGGATTTCTCCATAATATGAATAATTATATCCTTGTCTTCCATTAGTTCAATAATTCCTTCAAACTTTTCAGGATTTTCAAATTCGGGTTGTTTGATAACATTACGCGCACCCGTAAGAATAAGATTATCATTCTTCCTGTCGTCCGTAAATATTTTATCAACCGAATCGATGAACAACCTTATTACCGGCTTTTGTTCGGCATCTATATCTTTAAATCGATCCTTAAATGATTTACGTATTTCACTAAATCTTAATCCTGATAATCGTTCATTAAGTATTCTTTGAACTGACGTCAATTGATTACGCTTAATTGTACTCTTTATCTCTAAAGTAATCGTTCTCACCAAGCCCGATTTAATACTGATTACGACCATCAATTTTGTGGATGTTAAACTGATGATTTGCAGTTTCTCGAAAATTCCCGATTCAATATCAGGATACCTTACACATGCTAATTGGTTTGTTATTGTACTGAGTAATGTAGAAGTAATTTTAAATATCTCCTCAGTTTCGGTAATCTCAGCTTTTAGGGATTTTTTGATTAACCCTTTATCAGAACTTTTTAAACTTTTAATTTCCATAAGTGAATCCACATAATACCTGTAGCCCTTATCAGTTGGTACTCTGCCAGCCGAAGTATGCGGATGGTTTATATAACCGGATTCCTCAAGATCAGCCATAATGTTTCTTACAGTTGCCGGCGAAACTCCCATTTCATATTTTTTTGTAATATTACGGGAACCGACCGGTGAGGCGGTAATAATAAACTGCTGAATTACAAACCGCAGTATATTTTTTTCTCTGTCGTTTAATTCGTCTATTTTATGTTTATTGTGCATTTTCAATTTAATTATTTTTAAGAATGCAAATATATTAAATTCAGTGCATAAAAATTGTGCAAACTTTATGCCCATGAGTTTAGATCGCGGATTTTCATATCTGAAATATGATAGTAAATTAACAAGTGGGATTCAAATAAAAGACATTTAATTCTAATTCATATGTTTATAATTTTATATTAGGATCATACGGAACTCGTCCCGATGAATGGGTACTCGTATCATCATATTTAATGTTTTGATTAAGATTAGAATTAGTGGTAAATTTTGTTGAAAATTTGAAAAAATAAATAGAATTTTAATAATTCATTGAGCGAAACTTATAAATCATCAGGCGTTGATATTACTGTCGGTGAAAATACTGTTAGTAAATTTAAAGATTACGCCAGGTCTACTTTCAATTCTAATGTTTTAACCGATATCGGGCATTTCGGCGGTATGTTCAAGTTTGATTCGAATAAATATAAAGAGCCGGTTCTTGTATCGAGTGTGGATGGAGTTGGAACAAAGCTTAAAGTTGCTATTGAACTTGGAATACATTATACGATTGGACAGGATTTGGTCAATCATTGTGTGAATGATATTGCAGTTTGCGGCGCTGAGCCATTATTCTTCCTCGATTATATGGCATTCGGTAAACTAGATGAAGAAACAGCTTCGGAAATTGTTAAAGGTTTTTCGATTGCCTGCAAAGAAAATGATTGTGCTTTAATCGGCGGGGAAACTGCAGAGATGCCGGGTATTTATAAGGAGACTGATTACGACCTTTCAGGAACTATTGTAGGTGTTGTTGATAGAGAAAATATACTTGACGGCAGAAACATACAGTACGGTGATCTCTTAATCGGCTTTCTTTCGAACGGACTCCATACAAATGGTTACTCTTTGGCAAGGAAAGTTTTGCTGGAAAATTATAGTCTCAACGATCATATTGAATTGATAAATAAATCTTTAGGTGAGGAATTATTAAGGGTTCATAAATCATATTTAAGCTTGATTCGAGAATTAAAAAAAAATGTAAATGTGAAGGGATTTTCTCATATTACCGGAGGCGGAATAATCAGTAATACTTCCAGAATAATTCCCAAAGGTTTGAAAATAAAAATTCATTGGGGCAATTGGGATACTCCTCCTGTTTTTAAATTAATACAAAATACCGGAAACATTAGCAGTGATGAAATGCGCAAAGTTTTTAACCAGGGGATTGGTCTTATAGTAGCTGTACCAAAAGAGCAGGAAGAGATGACTTTACAAGTTGCTCTTGCCCAAAAAGAGCACGTGATCGTAGTTGGGGAAGTGGAATAATTTTTTTAATTCATTATACTAAATCAGCAAACCATGTTTATCGATACTCATTCACATTTATTTTATCCTAATTTTGAAGATGATCTCGACGAAGTTATACAAAGAGCCAGAGATTCAGGAGTTGATTTTATATTAGTTCCGGCAACGGATTTAGCTACAGCCAAAGAAGTTATAAACCTTACCGAAAAATATGATATGATTTATGGTGCTGTTGGAATTCATCCGCACGAAACAAAGGATTGGGACCCATCCTTATTAAACGAAATTGAGAGTTTAGCATCACATAAAAAAATAGTTGCTGTTGGGGAAATAGGATTGGATTATTACTACGATTATTCTCCTAAAGAAAAACAAATAGAAGCATTCAAATCTCAGATTGATCTGGCATTGAAACTTAACCTTCCGATTATTGTTCACAACAGGGATTCGGATGAAGATATGATGGAGATCATCAACAGTTATTGCGGTAGTGGTTTGAAAGCCCAATTCCATTGTTTTAACGGTTCATTGAAGGATGCAAAAGAATTAATGCATATGGGGTATATGATTTCTTTTACAGGAAACATAACATTTAAAAAAGCAGATGAGCTTAGAGAAGTATTAAAAAATATAAGAATAGACCAACTGCTGTTGGAAACCGACTCACCGTTTTTAACTCCCATTCCGTTCAGAGGTAAAAGGAATGAACCTGCGTATGTTAAATATATTGCTGAGCAAGTTGCCGAAGCACATGAACTTAGTATCGAAGAAGTCGGGCGTATCTCTTCATTCAATACTTTCAGAATTTTTGGTATTGGAAGTAAAATTCAAACTTCTTTTACATATAAAATTGGTAATTCACTTTATGTAAATGTCACAAACAGATGTTATTCGCATTGTTCATTTTGCAGAAGAAAAATCGATCCTGTTTTAAAAGGTTACAATCTTGGAATGGAACGAAGCGAAGAACCGGATGCCGGGTTTTATATTGAAGAAATTGGTGACCCGACAAAATATGATGAAATAGTTTTTTGCGGTTACGGTGAACCTACAATAAGATGGAATGTAGTAAAAGAAATTGCAAAATCTGTAAAAGGAAAAGGCGGAAAGACACGGCTGAATACAAACGGACATGGAAGTCATATCAATAAAAGAAATATTACACCTGAATGCAACGGAATTATTGACGAAATCTCTATCAGTTTGAATACATTTAATCCAAAACAATATGCTGAACTTATGGGAATTGAATCCAGAATGTTTAATGAGATGATAAACTTTGCCAAACAGGCAAAAGATTATGTTGAAAAAGTAACGATGACAATTGTATCAATTGATAAATTGGATATTGAAAGAGCAAGAAAAACGGTGGAAGAAAAAATTGGTGCCGAGTTTAGAGTAAGACCGTATTTTTAAACATTAATTATTTTAATAGAATTTTAAATTTTGTAAAAGCTTTAGTTCCTGCTTATACTACTTCGAAAAAAAGAAAAATGAAAAAACTATATCTATGATTCATAAATCAATCCTAATATTAATATTTTTCTCGTTTAATCTTCTTGCTCAACCCGGATTAACTGTACTAAATAATGATTTGGATAAAATTGTTAATGATAAATTCTTTGAGCGGTCACAAATTGCAATCGAAATATATGATCTCACAGAAGGTAAATCATTATACAGCCATAATAATAAATTACTTCTTCATCCTGCTTCCAACATGAAATTGCTTACATCGGCGGCTGGATTGGTCTTTCTTGGTCCCGAATATGAATTTACAACAACCTTATATTATGACGGGGTTGCCGAAGGCACAACATTTTTAGGTGACCTTTACATTGTTGGAGGTCTTGATCCGGATTTAACTTCGAACGATTTGGATTCTCTGGTGCAAGCAGTAAAATCGATGGGAATAAGATATATAACAAGAAATATTTATGCGGATATTTCAATTAAGGATTCTCTTTATTGGGGAAATGGATGGATGTGGGATGAAAGCCCTGACCCGAACGCGCCGCTGCTAAGTGCATTAAATATAAATGACAATGGAATAGAAGTATTTGTTACAGGAAATAAAGTTGGCTTGCCCGGTATTGTTTCGCTTAAACCCGAAACAAAATATGTTACGATTGAAAACCGATCTGTAACTGTTCCATCAAATGTTCCAAACGATTTAAATATAACAAGGGATTGGCTTAACAATAAAAATGCAATTATTATTGAAGGCACTGTAAGGAATGGCGAAATTATTGATTCATCTGAACATACAGAAAAATTAAATTTAGTTGATCCTGAAAAATATTTTTTAACATTGTTTAAAGAACATCTGGGAAAAGAAAAGATATCTACATTCGGTGAGCTTGATAAAAAGACTTTACCTGAAGGTTCTGTTTATCTTGCCGAAATTAATCGATCCTTAGTAACAGTGCTGACTAACTTGAACAAAGAAAGTGATAACTTGAACGCAGAGATGATCTTATATGCACTTGCGCTTAAAGATTCCACTGCACCGGCACTTGCAAAGAACGGAATTGAAATTATAAAAAGTTTACTTGATTCTCTCGGTCTTGATCCAAATGATTATTCATTAGCTGATGGTTCCGGTGTTTCACGTTACAATCTTGTAAGTGCAGAACTACTGATCGAATTATTAAAATATATGTACAAGCATTCTCAATTTTATCCTTATTATAATTCGCTTTCTATTGCAGGAGTTGATGGAACGCTTGAAGAAAGAATGATGAATACGCTAGCTGAAGGTAATGTTCACGCTAAAACAGGTACTTTGGCAGGAGTTAGTTCTCTCTCAGGTTATGTATCTGCAAAAAACGGTAATTTAATTTCCTTCACTATAATGATGCAAAATTACGTTGAGAAAAATTCCGTTGCCCGAACCTTCCAGGATAAAATTTGTGAATTATTGGCAAACTACCACTGACAGTTAATTGAAAAAATATAAAGCATTTAAAATATTATCTAAACCTTTTCTTCCGGATATTCTGTCCGGTCTTTTATGGGAACTTGAAATAACCGGTGTAAATGAGAATGATGATATAGTTATAGCTTTTGCGGCGGAAGATTCACCAGTAAATGAAGAGATGATTGGTGTGTTGCTGGAAAAACTTGTTGATCAAAATGTGATTGAAGAATTCTCGGTAGTGGGAGAAATATTGGAAGAGAAAAATTGGAATGAATTGTGGGAAAAGAGCAGGGAAGTCATTCGCATATCTGAAAGGATTGTAATTAAACCAACATTTAAAGAGTATGAATCCAAACAAGATGAAATTGTAATTACACTTGATCCTAAAATGTCTTTCGGAACAGGAGAGCATGAGAGTACAAAACTTGCTGTGAGATTATTGGAAAAATATGTTAAAGGAAATGAGAAGATTTTGGATGTTGGCTCCGGAACAGGTGTTCTTTCGATTGCTGCTATAAAATTGGGTGCAGCTTTTGCTGTCGCTGTTGATAACGATCCCTGGTGTTATGAAAATTGTGTAGAAAATTGCACACTGAATAATGTTGTGGAAAGAATAAAAGTAGTGGAGGGGGATATCAGCATCATTCCTGAAGATGATTTCGATTTGGTTCTTGCAAATATTCAAAAAAATATTTTACTGCTCATCTCAGAAAAGATAAATGCAAAATTGAAAAAAAATGGGATAGTTGTTTTATCAGGCCTCTTGCTTAAAGATGAAAAGGAGATCATTAATCACTATCAATCAATTGGATTTAATATTATAGAGAAAAAAATTATGGATGAATGGATTGCGCTGGTGCTAATTGCACACGGATAACCTGTCTGCCCTGCCTACCGGCAGGCAGGCGACAGACAGGCACAGATTTAACGGATTATCACTGATTTAAATCTATGTGAATCAGTTTTATCAGCGTTCTATTCCACCTTCTCATAAACGATTTCTCCATCAAATACTGTAATCTCAACTTTTACATCCCAGATTTTTATTGGATCAATTGTTAAAATATCATCACTTAACACAACCATATCAGCAAACTTCCCGACTTCAATACTTCCTTTAATATTATCTTCAAAACTTGCATAAGCCGCATCAAGCGTGTATGCTTTTATTGCTTCTTCAATCGTAATTTTTTGTTCAGGAATCCAACCGTCGGGATTTTTACCATCAACAGTTCTGCGTGTTACTGCAGCATACAAGCCGTACATTGGATTGAGAGGTGCAACAGGCCAATCAGTTCCAAAAGCTATCACAACATTATTATCCAAATAGGATTTATACATATGTGTCATCTTTTCTCTTTCTTCCCCGATTCGATTTCTTACCCACACTCCGTCATCAATGGCATGATACGGCTGCACTGAAGCAATAACATCAATCTCTTTAAAACGTTTTACATCATCGGGTATTAAGTGCTGTGCATGTTCAACCCTAAATCGCCTGTCCCATTTTGAATTATCTTTCTTTATGCTTTCATATAAATTTAGCATATAGTTATTTGCTTTATCACCTATAGCATGAACACATAATTGCAGATGATTTTTATCGGCATCAAATGCCCAGTCACTTAATTCACCATTTGAAATAATATCCATCGGAAGTCCGTAGGTAGTATCATTTTCGTATGGTTCAAAAAACCATGCAGTTTTTGCTCCGAGCGAACCATCAGCATAACCTTTTAATCCTCCTCTTCTAATATATTCATCTCCCGAATTTACTTTTATATTTTCATCTACCAAATCCATGTATTTATCAATTTTCCAGATTGAATAAATCCTGCAAGTGAGATCCCCGTTCATTTTAATTCTTTCGTAAGCTTCCAATTCTCCCGGTTGAGTCATTTCCTGGAGACTGGTGATGCCTAACTTTCTCGCTTCTTCGAATGAGCGGTTGGCAGCTTCAATATTACCTTCGAGAGATTTTTCCGGAATAACATCAAATACAAGATTCATTGCATTGTCTTTCAATATTCCTGTCGGTTCTCCTGTATCTGGGTCTTTCGTTATAAGTCCGCCATCAGGATTCTGTGTGTCTTTTGTAATTCCGGCAAGTTCAAGTGCTTTAGAGTTTGCCAAACCCATATGTCCGTCTATTCTGCTAACAAATACTGGTGTGGTTGCAGTAAAACCATCTATCAATTCTTTGGCGGGAACTTTTTTAACTTCCCAGGATTCGTGATCCCATCTTCCCCCGGTAACCCATTTACTTTCCCGGTTTTTTATATAATCTTTCAGAATGCTAACAAACTCCTCTTCCGATTTTGCTTTTCTAAGATTTATTCCGAGAAGATAATATCCACCTGAAGTAAAATGAAGATGGCTGTCGTTAAAGCCGGGTAGCATCAGCCTACCGTTTAAATCTATTACCTTTGTCGATGCATCAATAAATTTTTCTGCTTCTTCGTTTGAACCGACAAATACAATTTTATTATCTGCAACTACAACTGCCTCTGCTATTGGCTGCTGCTGATCTACTGTATATATTTTACCGTTAATGAATGCGGTTTTCATTTTATTTCCTGAACAACTAATTAGTGTAAAAATTGAAAAGAATATTATTAGGTATTTTATTGAATGCATCATTCCCTCTGAATAAAATTAATTCTTGGTGTTTATTTTTCATTCTATAATTAGAATATTTA
>JBATTD010000811.1:0-6119 GCA_049670345.1 Ignavibacteriaceae bacterium | reverse complement strand
GTGATCCCAGAAATCCCAATGCTGAAAAGTATGCACGCTTCATATTATCTTTAACTAGCACTTCAAACTCTTTCGTTTTATTTTTTGAAATTGTTCGGGCGCCGACTTTCTTATCCATCATTGTATTAATTATACACTTAAATAGAATTTTTATTCAAAACATATTAAATTATTTTTGAATAATCTTAAACTAATGATTAATAAATGGCAGTAAATGATAAAATGACGGAAATTAATTGCACCATACAATTGCCGCTTACGTTCAATTGCTGGAAGCATCATGCCGATTATATTAAGAAACAAATTGAGTTTTACAGGGGTGAAAAAATATCAGTTAATGAATTACAAAAATCTTTGTTAGTAATTGGCGAATCACAAATGGATTTATATGTTGGTAAATTATCTCCCCAAAGAATATGTGATGAATTAGTTGGTAAACTAAAATCAACGGGTGTGCTTGCTTTTGAGGAATATAAAAAATGGTTAATTGAAAAAGGGAAAGAATATAAACTGACTGAAATTTCAGACAGCTCTGTTTGGGCGCTGAGATTAGGGAAACAAGAAGAAAGATATGTTCACATTCATCCTGGAAGATATTCCCCGGTTACAGTAAGAGTAAAAGCACTTACATTAAAAACAGCCATTGCTGTGTTAATTATGAATTATGAAAAAAACTTTCAGTTAATGGATACTCAACAAATAAATGAAGTTAGAAAGAAAATACTCAACTTACCGCCGGTTAAAAAATTTTCTTCTAATTCGGCAGTGTTAAGAGTTATAAATATTTTGAGTTGAGTAAAAGGTTTGTAAGTGTTATTCTATTTCGTGAAGGATATTTTGACAAGCTAAAAATACAGCAGGGTTGTCTTAAAAATGTCGTTCCGATTAAGACAGCCCCACCTAAGAAAGGATTAAGCAGCGGTTACTTCTAATTCTTTTTCAATTGCTTCTTTCATAGCTTCTTTTGGCACAGCACCAACAGCCATTTTCGGCTGTCCCTCTTTTGGGATAAACAATAGCGATGGAATGCTTTTGATTCCAAAGGCAGCACCTAATTCCTGTTCTTCATCAGTGTTAACTTTGTAAAAGTTTACCTTGCCATCATATTCTTCTGATAACTCTTCTATGATTGGCCCAACCATCTTACAAGGACCGCACCATGGTGCCCAGAAATCTATAACCGCAGGAAGCTCACCTTCATATTTCCATTCGGTGTTTTTTTCATAATCAAATACTTTAGTTATAAAGTCTTCTTTATTTAAATTTTCAGCCATTATCATTCACCTTATTTTTTTATTGTTGATTAGACACTATTAAAAACTCTTTGAAGTTTCTCCCTAACCTCTTCTGCTATTGAGTTCAGGGTTTCATTTTCTACAACTTTAGACATTAAAGAGGGATCGAAGAATGACACAGCAGATTTATCTCCCTTCTCATAAACAATTACATTACAGGGAAGCAGCAATCCAATTTCTTCTTCTGCCAGCAGTGCCTTATGAGCAAACGGCGGATTGCACGCACCTAAGATTGTGTACTTTTTAAAATCAACATCAATCTTGCTTTTTAAAGTGTCTTTAACATCAATCGTTGTTAATACTCCGAAACCTTCTTTTTTTAATTCTTCGGTCACTTTGTTAATTGTATCTTCAAAAGATAAATCAACTGTTTTTGAAAAACCGTAGTCCATTTTACTTTTCTCCTTCTTTTTCTAAAATTGTTTTGTTCGCCCTAATTGAATTTATTCCAGATTTCCAGTTAACCATCACAGCACCGATTCCAGCGCCATACAAAGTGCTTATGTAAGGGCTACCTGTTATTGCACAACTGCCGTTACATCCAATAAAATTGTAATACAAAAATCCGCTGGTTGCACCTAACAAAACGGGAAAAACAATTTTTAATAATTTATATTTCATTTTGATACTTCCAAGCTCCATTGTACTATTCCGCCTTTTAAGTTTGCCGAATTAAAACCATTTTTTTTCAATTTAGATGCAGCGGAAAGACTTCGGATTCCAGCTTTGCAGTAGCAGATGATCTCATGGTTGCGAAATTTGTTTAACTCATCCACCCGGGAACTGATTTCTGCCAATGGAATGTGAATCGATTTTTTTATCGATTGTGCTTTTCTTTCTTTTAATGTTCTTACATCCAACAACAGTACTCTTTTGCTGTTTCTCAGCTTTTCAGATGCTTCCGTAGGAGTATAGTGTTTTATAGTCTTAGTCAGCCAAATTTTTTTAATCAGCAGGTATAGGGCTAAGGCAATAAAAAGGTATAAAATTATTTGTCCCGGGTTCATTCTTAGTTCTTATATAAATAATCAATTTGTTATTATGGAAGTATGATACAATTTTTAATAAAAGGATTCAAAATAAAAAACCCCCGACAAGCGGGGGTTAAATAAATTATTCTGTAGCATGCTTTAGTTTCTTAAGAAACACCCGAAGAATTAATGCCGCAAAAAATGAAGTAATAACCAGCAATAAGAAGAACTGCCATAGCTCCCAGTTTTGATAAAATCTGCCCACAAACCCGGCCAAATAATTTCCGATGGCAGTTGCGCCAAACCATCCACCCATCATCAATCCTTTCATTTTGGGTGGCGAAACTTTAGAAACGAATGATAATCCCATAGGACTTAAATGCAGTTCAGCAACGGTAAGCATAAAATATGTACTCATCAACCAGTATGGTGATACAGTTATTGAAGAAATGCCTCCGCCAATTGAGAGCATTGATGGTAAACTTGAAACAGCGATAACCATTATTATGTAAGATAGCCCGGTAATTATCATACCAAGTCCAATTTTTGCCGGTGAAGACGGCTCCCTTCCCTTTTTATTTAAATAGCCAAACCAACCAACAATAATCGGTGTAAGAAGAACAATGAACATCGGGTTAAAGTATTGAAATTGTTCTGGTGCAATTTCATTTTGAGAGCCCAGGGTATTCAGTTTTATGATAATTACAATTACACCGAGAACCGCAAACAACGCTCCAATTCCCTTCTGTTTTGTCGTTTTAGATATTAATGCGACAGATCCTCCGAGCAACACAAAAAGAATAGCATGCAATCCGATCACATCAAAAAGGAGATAGGTAAAACTGCCGACAAATACATCAGTATAATCTCTTGCAAATGCTGAAAGTGCTGAACCATTCTGGTGAAAAGCCATCCAGAAGAAAATGACAATTGTAAATATTGTCAGAAGAGCAATAACTCTCTCTTTTTCCTGACTCTTAGTTAGTTTTACATCAACCTCAACATTTTCCTTTTCCTTCGCCCTGTAATCTGCACTTCCATAATGCTTTCTAAAGAGTACAAAAATTATAAGCGATACAACCATACCGAAGGCAGCTATAGCAAAACCGGCATTGTAACCCTGCGCCAATGAAACATCAAAATTATTCATTACAAAGCGTCTTATACCGGCTGCAGCCATTGGTGCATAAAATGCTCCGATGTTTATTCCCATATAAAATATACTATACCCGGCATCTTTAAGTGAGCCCTGGGAATGTGCATATAAATTTCCGACGAGCACGGAGATATTGGCTTTAAAAAGCCCGTTACCAATACAAACAACAACAAGTGCGATGTATAACTGAGTTGGCGAATCTGTGGGAATAGCCATCATCGCATAACCGACTCCAATCACAATTGCCCCCAGGGATATTGTTTTGCCGTACCCAAGTAAATTATCGGCTATCCACCCCCCGGCGATGGGTGTAAAGTAAACGCCGGCAAGAAAAATTCCGTAAACATTGAAAGCAGTCGCGGCGTCCCAGCCAAAATTTTCCTGCATATAGTAAACAAAAATGGATAGCATTGTGTAAAACCCGAAACGTTCCCACATTTCTGTAAAAAAGAGAACATATAATCCTTTCGGATGTCCTTTAAACATTATTCCTCCCGAATGGTTCGTGACATAATGAGAAATTTAAAAAAGTGAATTTTATAGGGTGAAAACAATCAAGAAGAATTTTCGCATTAGAAAAGTATTTTATCATTAAGAAATATTCTTTAAACTGTTTTAGGATTTTTTAACGAAAGGGAAATTAAGGAGTTTTCTAAATAATTACTAATAGTAAAGTTATAATTTGGAAACTGAAAGTTTAACAACTAAATAAATCCATTAGCTATGATGACAAGAAAAAAATTTCTAAAACTTAGTAACATCTCCACATTAGCTGTCAGTAGCGGATTTGCGGCACGTAAGCTGCTTGGCAGACCTGAAAATAAGCATTACTCTGTTTATGGTTTTTTGCCTTCGGATGAAAAAATAATTACGGAAGTTGTAAGAGTATTCGCCGCAACTGTTAAAAGCAATTCCATACCAATAATAAATGCCGATGACGATTATAAATTCTTGCTTCAAAAAATTGTGAGGAATCGTAAGCAAACTTCTTTTTCAAACACCGGATCGGTTTCGTATTCTGTTAAACCGTTAATTAAATATGTTAACTCAGATATAATTATAAGCGATAATAGTAAATCAATATATTCGATTAAAAATGATTTTACAGACGAGTTCCTGGAAATTCGTTCAATCCTTTGTGGAGCGGAAGCAAATATCTTTTTTACTGCGACTTATAAGCAATCGAACAATTTATCCTCATTGTTTTCTTCAAACCAAAAGGAAATTGTGATTGAAAATAATAACGGATTGGTGAAAGTGACAAAATCAACTTGCAGGCATAAGCTTTGTGAAAAATCCCGATATGCGGCAAACGTTGGTGATGTAATTGCCTGTGCACCAAATAAAGTTTTGATAAGAATTGAAGAAGTTTAATAACCTCACAACTGCACTCACGTAAAACATCAAGTGAAGAAAACATTCTTATATACTGCCTTTACAATTATTCTTTTCGCCATCGGGTTTTTTATTGCCAGGATGGGCAGCGAAGAGATTCGTCTGATTAATAGATCACAGATTCTTCTCGGCACTGTGGTGGAAGTTCAGGTTATGGAGACAGACAGAAAAAAAAGCTGAAGCATCAATCGAAAAAGCTTTTAATGAAATAAAAAGAATCGATGACCTTTTTTCAACATATAATAAAAATAGTCCGGTTTGGAAATTAAATCATAATCAGGATACATTAATTAATGTTGATCCGGAGATTTTTAGTTTGATGATTTTATGTGATTCCATTTACAACATTACCTCCGGCTCTTTTGATGTAAGTTTGAATAAATTATTAACCACCTGGAGTTTTGATGGTGATTATCCGTCTTTGCCTGCTGATGATAAATTAAACAGCGCTCTTTTGAACAGCGGTTGGGACAATATCAAACTATTGGAAGACAACATGTTTAAACGTGCGGTAGGAATAGAACTGAATTTCGGTGCAATTGCAAAAGGCTACGCTGTTGATAAAGCAATTTCTGTTTTGAAAGCAAATCAGATAAGCAGTGCCCTGATAAATGCAGGTGGTGAAATAAAAACAATTGGAGATGATTGGGTAATTGGAATTCAACATCCGAGAAACCAAAATCAAATAATAGAAAAAGTAGATCCGGGAGAAATGTCTGTTGCAACTTCCGGTGATTATGAAAAATATTTTGAATTAGATGGCAAACGATATCATCATATATTAAACCCCAAAACCGGATATCCCGCAGATGGTTTGATCAACGTAACCGTGCTGAATAAAAGTTGTGCGATTGCCGATGCCTTAGCAACAGCAGTTTTTGTTCTTGGGCAGGTGAAAGGATTGAGATTAATTGAAAATCTGCCCGAAACGGAAGTAATGATAATTGATAAACAGATGATCAAAAGTTATTCATCGAGATTTGAAAATTTTATTTTGGAATGAACTCAAAAATAAGCTTGACTTAATAAGATTGCTTTCATACTTTTCGGGAAATGAATTTAAGCTTTAGCATATATTATTACTTTTATTATCCGATCACAACCTCTCGGAACTGTAGTAGTATGTTCTAATCAAAAATAAAATATTAGCATACAAAGCCCGGTTCCGAAAATGAGCCGGGCTTTTTCATTTTAAATGAAACTGAAAGATATGGCGATTACAGAAGCAAACAGATTAGCAGCAGTCGGAGAATATTATTTTTCGAAAAAGCTTAAAGAGATAATTGAATTGGAAAATTCCGG
>JBATTD010000810.1:0-4033 GCA_049670345.1 Ignavibacteriaceae bacterium | reverse complement strand
TACTGCCGAATGGTTGCACTCATAAATTTTGGAACAAGTGAGAAAACAACTACTAAATTCCTTTTCTTTTCCAATGCCAAGTGCTGTGCAAACATTAAAGCCCAATTATCGCTTACTCTTTGATCACGGCTCATCCAGTAAATTACCGGTCCGTTGGTTTCAATTCCATCTTTAAGAAGCTTGATTCTTTTTTCGTTTATCATAAAAAATTTGGAGGAACTATTTACTAATTTTGTTTGTTCTCTAAAGATAATTTAAACAGATAAAAGTAATGAAGAGTTCAATTTTAATATTATTAGTAAGCTTTTTAAGCCTAACAGCTTTCGCACAGGATAACAATATAAAAATTTACGGAAAAGTAATTGATAAAGTAACACAGCAACCGCTGCCCGGCGCAAATATACTTGTAATAAACACCAATTACGGTGCATCAACAGATGCAAACGGTAAATTTGAAATAAATAACTTCCCGCCGGGAGAATATCAATTAAGAGCATCCATTATCGGTTACAGAAGTGTAACAAAAACCGATGTAATGGTAATGAGCGGTTTTACTGCAGAAGTAATTTTTGAATTGGAAGAAGAAGCAATTCAGCTGGAAGACGTAGTGGTAAAAAGTGATTATTTTGAAACCAGCCGTCTTGATGTTGTTAGCACAAGAGGTTTTAATAACGAAGAAATTAGAAGAAGCCCGGCTGGTTTCGAGGATGTAATAAGAGCACTTTCTGTTTTTCCCGGAGTTGCACAGGCTGATGCAGGCAGAAACGATTTAATTGTTCGCGGTGGTGCACCTTCCGAAAATCTTTATCTTATTGATGGTTATAAAGTTCAAAACATCAATCACTTTGGCTCTCAAGTTGCCGCGGGTGGACCATTAAGTTATATTAATCTTGATTTTGTTAGCAGCAGTACTTTCTCAACCGGCGGGTTTTCGGTAATAAATGGTGATAAGCTTTCTTCCACGCTTGCAGTTGATTTACGAACAGGTAGGAAGGATCGCTTAGGTGGGAAAGCGACAATCTCTGCATCTCAATTTGGTTTAAATATTGAGGGTCCGATTTCAAACAGTTCACAATTTATTTTTTCTGCAAGAAGGAGTTATCTTGATTTTATTTTTAAAGCTGCTGATTTCTCTTTTGTTCCCGAATACTGGGATATAATGGGTAAGGCTGATTTTGAAATCGACGAAAACAATTCTCTTTCCATATTAGTAATAACCGCAATCGATAACATCAATTACTTTAATGATACAGAGAATCAACGTTATGATAATTCAAGAATTATAGGAAGCGAGCAATTGCAATATCTTGCCGGTTTAAAGTACAGGCATTTGATAGATAACGGGTTTATAAATTTATCTCTTACCAGAAACTATGTTGATTATGATACACAGCAAAGAGATTCACTTTTAGTTCCTCTTTTTATTAATAAATCCACTGAAATTCAAAACACTTTTAATGCGGAATTAACCTATAAGTTTTCCAACAAAGTAGATTTAACTTTAGGAGGTGATGCAAAGCTAATTGATTTTAAAGCTAAGATTCTGCTGCCATCCTATATTACCACATTTGACGATTCGCTTCCCACTACTGCACTGGATACAGTTGAAACTTATTATAAAGGAGCGTTGTATTCAAATTTTAATTTAGTTTTGTTTGATAAGCTTGTTGCAAATTTGGGCATAAGGGCTGATTATTTTAATACCCTTGAAGATAAATTTTATTTTAGCCCACGTTTATCTTTATCCTATCTGCTTACCGATATAACCCGTATAAATTTCAGCACTGGTATTTATTATCAGTCTCCTGCTTACCTCTGGCTTGTTGGTGATGAAAACAACACTCGATTAAAGAATATGCGCGTAAATCAATTTATTGTTGGTTTTGATCATTACCTGAATTCTGATGCTTTGATTAAAGTTGAAGGGTTTTACAAAGATTATTCTGATTATGCAGTTAGTTTAATTAGAACATATCTCACCATGGCAAATACGGGTGCAGGCTTTGGTGATGAAAATTATGAATCATTCGGATTAGAACCCTTAGTATCGGAAGGAACAGGAAGAGCGAGGGGAGTTGAATTTTCTCTCCAGAAAAAATTATCCGACACACCATATTTTGGAATTGCCAGTTTAACTTATAGTGTTGCAGATTATGCTGCACTTGATAATGTAGAGAGAATCGGTTCTTACGATCAAACCTGGATTGTTAGCTTAAGTGGGGGTTATAAAATTAGCACCGAGTGGGAAACTAGCCTCAAATTCAGATATTCTACTGGAAGACCATATACCCCATATAATTCTGATGGGACACAAAATGTAACAGATTACAACTCTTTACGGTTTCCTGCAAATCATAGTTTAGATATTAGAGTTGATAAACTCTGGTTTTTTAGTGGTTGGAGTTTGATTACTTATATTGATATTCAAAACATTTATAACCGGAAAAACATAACCGGTGTTCGATGGGATGAAAGAACTCAAAGTCCTGAGTTTAATGAAGCAATCGGTATCCTTCCAACAATCGGGATAAGCGCTGTTTTTTAATTACACATAAAATAATTGGAAAAATAAAGGAACAAAATTATGAACATCTTAATGATTACATTAACCACAGCCTCGTTTTTTAATTTATCTTCATCTAGTGATTAGGCAAACATTAGCAAGTTTACAATAAAAGATATAAACCTTAAAGAAGTAAAGTTATCCAAATATAAGGGCAAAGTGTTACTCATCGTAAATGTAGCCAGTAAGTGTGGCTTTACTTCACAATATGCAGGTCTACAAAAAATTTATGAAAAGTATAAAGATCAAGGATTTGAAGTATTGGGTTTCCCTTGTAATGATTTTGGTGCCCAGGAGCCAGGCACAAATGAGGAAATTAAAAACTTCTGCTCACTAAATTATGAAGTTACATTCCCTATGTTTGATAAAGTCCATGTTAAAGGAGAAGAAAAAGTGCCTCTCTTTGAATTACTTACAAATAATTCTGTAACCGGAAGGTCTTCTATTAATTGGAACTTTGAAAAATTCATAATTGATAAAGAGGGAAACGTTATTGATCGCTTCAAAACTGTAACAAAACCAGATAGTAAGAAAATAACTTCATTGATAGAAAAAGAGTTGAGCAAATAAAATGAAATCAATTATATTTTTAACAGTTATGAGTTTAATAATGAACGGTGAAACAGAGATCTTTAATTTCGATTCTCCAACAACTTCCGGTGAATGGATGACAGCAGATGACGTTGTTATGGAAGGGGTTTCCAGCAGCAAATTTATTATTAACCCGGATGGCACGGCAACATTTTCAGGAATAGTCTCACCTGATAATAACGGCGGTTTTGCTTCTGCCAGAGCCGCATTAAAAAATGTATTCAACGATTTTGAAGGAGTAGTAATTCGTGTTAATGGTGATGGTAATATTTATAGTTTAAGATTTAGAACTGACATAAATTTTGACGGAATTTCTTATCAGGCCAAGTTCAAATCAGAATCTGGTGAATGGAGGGAATATAAAATTCCTTTGAGTGACTTTAAGCCAACTTTTAGGGGAAATACTCTTTCAAACAAACCCAAACTTGAATCAAAAAATATAAAACAAATCGGGATACTTATTGCCGATAAACAGTTCGGTAATTTTGAGTTAAATATTGATTGGGTAAAACTATATTAGCACATCCAATATTTCCTGAACTTTAAAGTCATTTCTCTTGTTGATACTATAAAAAAAGGAGAAAAAATGAGAGATCCTGGAAACGGAAATGCACAAAATCTAAATTTGGATGATATTATTGATGATCATGTGCTTACATCAATAGATACACCTCTGCGCAGAGATGCATTTAAACTAGATGACGAATTAAAAATCGAACTGATCGAAAAAAACTTCAGGGAAATAATGAACATACTTGATTTGGATTTAAGTGATGAAAGTCTAAAGGATACTCCAAAGCGCGTTGCAAAAATGTATGTGAAAGAAATTTTCTGCGGATTGAATCCGGACAACAAGCCGCAGCCAACACTCTTTGAAAA